>JACCUU010000291.1 GCA_013811645.1 Actinomycetota bacterium
GAGGACGGCACCATCCTCATCTACGCCACCGAGGGCACGAAGGCGGAGGCCGCCATCTCGGCCGTCACCGCGCTCACCAAGTCGCCTGAGGTCGGCGATAGCTACACCGGCAAGGTCGTGAAGACGACGCAGTTCGGAGCCTTCGTCGAGCTCAAGAAGGGAACCGACGGCCTGCTTCACGTCTCGAACGTGGGACCGGGCCGCGTCGCGCACATCGAAGACGTGATGGCGCGCGGCGACGTCGTCGACGTGGTCGTGCAGGAGGTCGACAAGGACCGGGGCCGGATCGGCCTCAAGCTCGTCGCCAAGCACGAGAACGGCGGGCTGGTCATGCCCGAGGAGCTCATCGAGCGGGCGAAGGACGCGCCGCCTCGCGAGGAGCCCGAGGAGCGCCCCCGCGGACGCGGCGGCGACCGTGGCGGCCGCCCGCGCGAGCGCGAGCGGCGGTAGCTCGTAGGGCGAGGCTAGCCTCGCCCACTGGGGTCAGACCCGCTCGGGTCTGACCCCAGTACGATCAACCCGTGTCCAAGCACGAGCTGACCGAGCTCTCCACCGGCGAGCGCGTCATCTCCGAGCGCGTTCCCGGTGTCCGCTCGGTCGCGCTCGGGTTCTGGATCGGATCGGGCTCGCGGGACGAGCCGGACGCGCGCGCGGGAGTCTCGCACTTCATCGAGCACCTGCTCTTCAAGGGCTCTTCCCGCTACACAGCCCAGGAGATCGCCGAGGTCTTCGACGAGCTCGGCGGAGAGCTGAATGCTGCGACCTCGAGAGAGACGACAGTCGTCTACGCCCGCGTCCCGGATGACCGGCTCGAGACCGCCCTCGACGTCATGGCGGACATGGTCTACCGGCCGTCGTTCGACGAGCTCGACTCGGAGCGCGAGGTCGTGCTCGAGGAGATCGCGATGGTCGAGGACACACCGCACGATCTCGTCCACGACATCGCGGCCGAGGCCGTCTTCGGTGGCCATCCGCTCGGCAGGCCGGTGATCGGGCGCGCCGAGGTGATCTCGAGCGTGTCACGGCGCGCGCTGTCCGCGTACCACGGGCGCGCGTATCGGGGCGATCAGCTGGTCGTCTCGGCGGCCGGGAACATCCGGCACGGGCGACTCGTCGCGATGCTCGAGGAACGACGGAACGGTGCGCGGGACGGCGCCCGCCTCGCCGCGCGCAAGCCCGTCCGACGGGTGCCGCCGCCGCAGCTGCGCTTCCAGCGCAAGGACACCGAGCAGTACCACGTTTGCCTGAGCGCGCCGGGTATCGCGCGGATGGACGAACGTCGCTTTGCCGCCTCCATCCTCGATGCGATCGTCGGCGGGTCGGCGTCGTCGCGCCTCTTCCAGGAGATCCGCGAGAAGCGGGGGATGGCGTACTCGGTCTACAGCTACGCGTCCCAGTACTCGGACGCGGGCCAGATCGGGCTGTACGTCGGAACCCGCGAGGAGAACCTGGGAACCTGCCTGGAGATCGCCGTCGCCGAGCTCTCGGACGTCGCGGCCGGGAACGTGCGTCCCGAGGAGCTCCAGAGGGCGAAGGAGAACCTCAAGGGGCGGCTGCTTCTCTCGCTCGAGTCGACCTCGAACAGGATGACGCGCCTGGGCAAGGCGACGATCACCGACACTCCACTGCTCGAGGTCGACGAGATCGTCAGCCGTCTCGAGTCGGTGACCGCCCCCGAGATCTCCGCGCTGGCGGACGAGCTGCTGGCCGTGGAGCGCCTTTCGGCAGCGGGGATCGGGCCTGACGAGAGCCGCTTCCGCGAAGCCGTCTCGCGCGTGAGCCCGGGGCTCGCCGAAGCGGCGTGAAGGTCGCGCTCTTCGGGGCAGGCGGGAAGGTCGGTTCGGAGCTCGGTCCGGCGCTGGAAGCTGCCGGCCACGAGGTCGTCGCCGGCCCTTCGCCGGATCCCGGCGATTGCGCCGCAGCGGTCGACTTCACCGTTCCCGACGCGGTCGCCGCGAACGTGTCGCGTTGTCTTGCCGCGGGCGTCCCGGTGGTGATCGGGACGACCGGGTTCGATCACTCGGCAATCGACCGGGCAGCGCGCGACGCCGGCGTGCCCTGCTTCCACGCCCCGAACTTCTCGCAAGGAGCGGTGCTCATGATGCGCTTCGCAGAGGAGGCCGCGAAGATCTTCCCACGGGCGGAGATCGTCGAGCTCCATAGCGAGGCGAAGCGCGATGCGCCCTCCGGAACGGCGAAGGCAACCGCCGAGCGGATGGGCACGACGCCGCCGATTCATTCGATCCGCCTACCGGGCCTCGTGGCTCATCAGGAAGTGATCTTCGGGGCACCGGGGGAGACTCTCACGATCCGGCACGACACGACCTCGCGCGAGGCGTTCGTTCCCGGTGTCCTGCTCGCCCTGGAGAAGGTGCGTGAGCTTCCCGCCGGGCTGACGGTCGGCCTCGACGCCATCCTGTAACGCCGCTTGCGGCTCGAACGTGGGCGCGACAATCGTCGCTCGACCACCTACACTCGACTGCGTGGCTGGGTACGGTCTCAAGCTCCGCCTGGCGCGTCGACAGGAAGAGCAAGCAAGAGCGTGAGCCCCGGCTGTATCGACCGGTAACCGACCGCAGCGCAGCGTGACGCGGATCACGTACGTAGGGCACGCCACGGTGTCGGTCTCCATGGACGGTACGCGCGTGCTCACCGACCCGCTGCTCCGCTCGCGGGTCGC
>JACCUU010000020.1 GCA_013811645.1 Actinomycetota bacterium
CGGTCTCGGTCCAGATGCGCAGGAGCTCCAGGTTCAGCCGCTCGCGGGTCATCTCGTCGAGCGCGCCGAACGGCTCGTCCATGAGCAGGAGAGCGGGCGAGAAGGAGAGCGCGCGGGCGATTGACACGCGTTGCTGCATCCCGCCGGAGAGCTGCCAGGGATAGTGCTTCTCGAAGCCTCCGAGCTCGACGAGCTCGACCATCTCTCGAACGCGATTCGTCCGGCGTGCGCGGTCCCAGCCGCCGAGCTCGAGTGGCAGCGAGATGTTCTTCGCCACCGTCCGCCAGTCGTAGAGGACCGCAGCCTGGAAGACGATGCCGTAGTCGCGGTCGAGTCGCGCTCGATGAGCGGTCTTGCCGTTCACGAGGATGTCGCCCGTCGTCGGCTCGACCAGATCGCCGATGACGCGCAAGAGCGTCGACTTGCCGCAGCCCGAGGGCCCGATCAGCGAGATGAACTCACCCCGGCCGACCTCGAGATCGATCTCCTGGAGGGCGGTCACGCCGCCCTTGCCGAAGGTCTTCGTGACACGCTGCGCCGACACGACCGTCTCGACGGCGGTCATACGAGCTGCTCCGGCGCGCGGCGGACTACGAGCTTCTCCACGAGCACGACGACGAGGAAGAAGCTGATGCCGAGAAGCGCCGCGATCAGGTTCGTCGCCCAGAGATTCTCGGGGTTGAGGACGTAGTACTGGTTGAAGTTGATGATCGCCCCGCCGAGGCCGTCCTGGATCGAGGACGGCAGCTCGCCGATTACGGCTCCCACCACGCTCGCCGTCGCAGCCACCTTGAACGCAGAGAAGAGGTACGGGAGCGCGGACGGCACCCGCAGCTTCCAGAACACGGCCCACTCGCCCGCCGCGTACGACTCCATCAGCTCCACGGCGGCCGGCTCGGCCGACTGCAGTCCGCGTACCGTGTTTACGGTCACCGGAAAGAACGTCAGGTAGGCGGCGATGACGGAGACCCGCATCCAGTCAACGGGCGTCCAGCCGGCGATCGTCACGCTTCCGAGCCCCACTACGACGATCGGCGCGATCGCGAGGATCGGGATCGTCTGCGACGCGACGACGTACGGCATCGCGCCGCGCTGCAGCGTCTGGAAGCGCGCGATGACCGCGCCGAGCAGGAACCCGATGGTCGCGCCGATGGCGAAGCCAAAGACCGCTTCCTTCGCGGTGAAGAGCGCGTAATGGAAGAGGAGGTCGATGAGGAGCGGGCCGCCCTCCTGCGGCGACTCGAAGAGCGCACCGACGATGTCGTGCAGGTGCGGCAGCGTCGTGTCGTTGACGACGAAGGGCTTCGTCCAGCCGGTCTCGATCCAGAGCCGGCGGTAGCCCTCCCAGAGTCCCCACAGGGCGAGCAGCACCAGCAGGAGCGTGCCGGCACGCTTCACCACGGCCATCGCCCTGCCACCTGGGCGCGGCCGAGCAGGAGTGATGACGGCAACCTCGCTCACTGCCGGTTGATTCTTACCGACTCGAAATCGGCCCGTAGTAAGCTCGCGCGCGTGCCGCTCTCGCCGAAGCGAACGGTCGACGACCTGAAGGAGCTACGGGAGCTCGCCGGCGACGAGAACGGGGCTCAGCGCGTTGCTTGGACGGAGACGTGGGAACTCGCGCGCGCGTGGCTGCGCGACAAGGTCGCCGAGACGGGCACGGAGGAGGAGATCGACCCCGCTGGCAACCAGTGGTTCACCGTCCCCGGCGCGTCCGACCGCGCGGTGCTGATCGGCGGGCACATCGATTCCGTGCCGAACGGCGGTTGGTTGGACGGTGCGCTGAACGTCGTCGCCGGTATCGAGGTGCTGCGCCGGATCGCGGCCGACGGAGCGCCAGCCGTCACGGTTCGTCTCGTCAACTGGGCGGACGAGGAAGGCGCGCGCTTCGGTCGCAGCCTCTTCGGGTCGAGCGCCGCGGCCGGGTCGATGGCCGACCAGGACGAGTTGCGGCAGCTCTCCGACGGGGACGGGGTCCGGCTGCCCGACGCACTGGCCGAGTACGGGATCGACCTCGATCGCGCCGTCGACGCCCGCAGCCAGCTCGACTCGGCCGCGGCCTACCTCGAGCTCCACATAGAGCAGGGACCGGTTCTCGAGTCGCTCGATCTTCCTCTCGGAGTCGTGCTCGGCACGTTCGGCGTCGAGCGCCACCGGATCACGTGGCGCGGACAGGCGGCGCACGCCGGGTCGACTCCCATGAGTGATCGCCGGGATGCGCTCGCCGGGGCCGCGAAGCTCGCGCTCGAGCTCCGCAAGATCGCGGCGACAGTCGGCGACGGCGCAGTCTGCACGTCCGGAGGCGTCGTCTGTCGACCGGGGATCGTCACGTCGGTCGTCGAGACCGCCGAGCAGCTCCTCGACCAGCGCCATCTCGACGCGGGCAAGCTGGCCACGCTGCTGGGGCTCGCAGAGGAGGCGAGTGAGCGCTTCGCAGAGGAGGAGAAGCTCCAGGTCGACTGGGAGAGGATCTGGTCGATCGAGCCGATCCTCTTCGACGACACGCTCCTCGGCTTCTGCGAGGAGGCGATCCTGGAGGTGACAGGAACCGCGCAGCGGCTCCCCTCCGGCCC
>JACCUU010000042.1 GCA_013811645.1 Actinomycetota bacterium
GCACCTACGGTTCTGGCATTGCTCGGCCTTTCCATTCCGCCTGAGATGGCCGGAAAGCCTCTCGCAACGAGCCTGTAAAGGCCCGCGCACAAAGCCCTTACACACGAGCTTCTATACTCCGCCCGCCTACATGTCGCTGCCACAACCAGACCTCGGAGTCCTACGCAGGGCCCAGCGTGGCGACGAGCGCGCCTTCGCGATCATCGTCCGGACCTACGAGCAGCCCGTCTTCAACTACATCGTGCGCCTGACGGGCGACCGCAACCTCGCCGAGGACCTCACTCAGGAAGTCTTCTTGCGGGTTTTCCAGGGGATTTCCGGATTCTCGCTGCGCTCGCGCTTCACGACCTGGCTCTTCCAGGTGACGAAGAACCGGGTGCTCGACGAGCTTCGCGCCATCGAGCGTCGTCCGCGGGCCGTCGTTCAGCTCGAGGACATTCCTCCGCTCGAGGTCGTGGACGCGCCCGCTGAGCGCGCGGAGACCATCGACGCCCTCTGGCGATCCGTCGAGCGGCTGAACCCCGATCTCAAGATGGCGCTGCTGCTCCGCGACGTTGTCGGCCTCTCGTACACGGAGATCGCGGAGACGCTCGAGATCACGCTTGCGACCGTTAAGTGGCGGATCTACAAGGCACGGGAAGAGGTTCAGCTCGCCCTGCATCGTGAAGGCGTGGTCGTGCCGATCCGCTCGGCACCGTCTGCGATTTCGGCCGACCGGAGCTAGCGAGCACGACAGACTGGCGTCTGGCTTGAACCAGACCCGACTCGTGCGCCGCCTACGATGGCGCAGTGGCTGTCCACGATCCCGTCTCTGACCTCGCGCTCTCGCTTTCCGAGATTGCCGGCGTACCGGTCGTTCTCGAGCGTCCCGGCGACCCGGATCATGGCGACTATGCGACGAACGTCGCGCTGAGGCTCGCGCCCACGCAGGGGCGTGCGCCGCGTGAGATCGCCGCGGATTTGGCGGCCGAGGCCCTTCGCGGAGAGCTGGCCGAGGCAGCCGAGCCTGCAGGCCCCGGGTTCCTCAATCTGCACATGTCCGACGCCTGGCTCACCGAGGCGTTGAGTGGGGTACTGACGGCCGCCGGCGACTTCGGCGCACGCACCGCATCCGACCCAGAGCGGATCCAGGTCGAGATGGTCTCCGCCAACCCGACCGGCCCGCTGACCGTCGCCACGGCCCGTAACGCGGCTTACGGCGACTCAGTCGCACGAGTGCTCGCGTTCGCGGGTCACGACGTCGAGCGCGAGTACTACTACAACGATGCAGGGACGCAGATGGAGCGCTTCTACGCGTCGGTCGAGGCAGTCCGGCGTGGGGAGGAGCCGCCGAAGGACGGCTACCGCGGCGAGTACATCGCGGAGCTCGCGCGTCAGCCCGGCGATCCAGTGCCGCCGATGCTCGCGCGGATCGAGCAGACGCTCGAGCGGTTCCGGGTGCACTTCGACACCTGGGTGCTGCAGAGCGATGTCGAGAGCGAGATCCCCGAGGCGATTGCGCTCCTCGAGACGTTCGAGCAGGACGATGCCGTCTGGGCGCGGACGAGCGCTCACGGCGACGACAAGGACCGCGTGCTCATTCGCTCCGACGGAACTCCCGGCTACTTCGCCGCCGATGCCGCGTACGTCCGGCGAAAGTATGCGCGGGAGTTCGACAGGCTGATCTACGTTCTCGGCGCCGACCACCACGGGTACGTGGGCCGGCTGCAGGCGCTCGCCGAGATGCTCGGGCACCCGCGCGACTCGCTCGAGGTTCTCATCTACCAGTTGGTGCACCTCGTCGAAGGCGGCATGACGAAGAAGATGTCGAAACGCCGCGGCGACGTGGCGTTTCTCGACGATCTCCTGGACACGATCGGCGTGGATGCCGCGCGCTGGTACCTCGTCTCTCGCGGGCACGATCAGACGATCGAGCTCGACGTCGACCTCGCGAAGCAGCGAAACCAGAAGAACCCGGTGTACTACGTGCAGTACGCGCACGCACGCATCGCCGGGATCCTGCGGAACGCCGCCGAGACGGGCGTCGCGGCGGCCGGGCTCGCTACCTCGGCTACGGCACTCGCGCGCGAGGAGCGCGACCTGGTGAAGCGACTACTCGAGTTCCCGGCCCTCGTCGGCGAGGCTGCGGACCGGCGGGGGCCGCACTCGATCCCGAACTACGCGATTCGCGTCGCCGACGACTTCCATCGCTTCTACCACGAGCACCGCGTCCTCGACTCCGAGAACGAGGCGTTCCGGCTCGCGCTCTGCCTGGCGACTCAGCACGTCGTCGCCCGCTGCCTCGATCTGATCGGGGTCGAAGCGCCAGATCGGATGTAACGGAGAGAGAGGGCGGTCACCTTGTGACACAGTGTCACAAGGTGGGGTTGGGCTGAAGCGGCGTTAGCATGAGGGAGTGGGAGACGTCGATCGATCGATTCCCGACCGGAATCTCGCGCTCGAGCTCGTGCGCGTCACCGAGTCGGCCGCGACATTCGCGGCGCGCTGGATCGGGCGTGGAGACAAGCTTGCCGCCGACCAGGCCGCCGTCGATGCGATGCGGCTCATGCTCGACACCGTCTCGATGCGCGGGATCGTCGTCATCGGTGAGGGCGAGAAGGACGAGGCGCCGATGCTCTTCAACGGCGAAGAGGTCGGAGACGGGACGGGGCCCGAGGTAGACGTCGCGGTCGACCCGCTGGAAGGTACGAGACTGACGGCTCTCGGCATGCCGAATGCGATCTCGGTTATCGCCGTTGCCGAGCGTGGAGCGCTCTTCTTCCCGGGCGCGGCGCTGTACATGGACAAGATCGCGGTCGGCCCCGAGGCCGCGGATGCGATCGACATCGACGCGAGCCCGACCGAGAACCTCGAGCGGGTCGCAGAGGCGAAGCACGTGGCCGTGAACGACCTCACCGTCGTCGTCCTCGAGCGAGAGCGTCACGACGAGCTCATCGCCGAGCTGCGTGAGGCCGGCGCCCGCGTGAACCTCATCCGCGACGGTGACGTCGCGTCCGCGATTGCCGCAGCTCAGCTGGGCACCGGCGTCGACCTGCTGATGGGCATCGGCGGGACGCCCGAAGGCGTGATCTCCGCAGCGGCCATCAAGACTCTGGGCGGCGCGATGCAGGGCAAGCTCTGGCCCCGGAACGCGGACGAGCGGCAGCGGCTGGTCGACGACGGCTTCGACCTCGATCGCGTGCTGACCGCGGACGATCTCGTTCGTGGAGAGGATGTCTTCATCGCTGCAACGGGCGTCACCAGCGGTGCGCTGCTGCGGGGAGTCCGCGTCGTCGGCGACCACGTCGAGACCGAATCGATCGTGATGCGCTCCCGCTCGGGCACGGTGCGGCGGATCACGGCCACGCACCCTTTGACCAAGATCCAGAGCTTGATGAAAGGAGCGCGCTGATGGCACCTACCGAGCTGCACGAGACCGCCCGCGCGATCGTGGCCGGCCACAAGGGGATCCTCGCCGCGGACGAGAGCACTGGCACGATCAAGAAGCGTCTCGACTCGATCGACGTCGAGTCGACCGAGGAGAACCGCCGCTTCTACCGCCAGCTCCTCTTCGCGGCGCCCGGCATCGAGGACTCGATCGGCGGCGTCATCCTCTACGACGAGACGATCCGCCAGAGCGCGGACGACGGCACCTCGCTCGCCGAGGTTCTGGCGTCGAAGGGCGTCATCCCGGGGATCAAGGTCGACACCGGAGCGCATGATCATGCCGGCTATCAGGGCGAGAAGGTCACAGAAGGCCTCGATGGCCTCCGGGCCAGGCTCGACGCATACCGGGACCTCGGCGCCCGCTTCGCGAAGTGGCGCGCGGTGATCACCATCGGCGACGGCATACCGACCGACGGGAACATCCGAGCGAACGCCCATGCGCTCTCCCGCTACGCGGCGCTCTGCCAGGACGCCGGCATCGTGCCGATCGTGGAGCCGGAGGTGCTCATGGACGCGGACAACACCCTCGAGGAGTGCTGGGAGGTGACGACGCGGACGCTGCACGAGACCTTCGCCGCGCTCTACGAGGACGGGCTCGACCTGCAAGGGCTGCTCCTGAAGCCGAACATGGTCATCTCCGGGAAGGGCTGCGCCGAGCAGGCGAGCGCGGACCAGATCGCGCGGGCGACTGTCGACTGCTTCCTCGGAGTCGTTCCGGCCGCCGTACCCGGGATCGTGTTCCTGTCGGGGGGCCAGTCCGAGGTTCAGGCGACCGAGAACCTGAATGCGATCAACCGAATCGGCGGCCCGTGGACGCTTTCCTACTCCTACGGCCGTGCGCTGCAGGCATCGGCGCTCGAGGCGTGGGGCGGCGACCCGGCCAATGCGGAAGCCGCACAGTCGGTGTTCGTTCACCGCGCGCGCATGAACTCACGCGCGGCGGCGGGGGAGTGGAGCGCGGAGCTGGAGCAACCAGTTCCGGCCTGAACCGACGTTTGGAAGGTAGGCGTTCGGGCACGTTAAGGAGAACCTCTACCCAAGGAGATCTCCATGGCCACAGGCATGCAGGATCCGCGCGAGCTCTTCATGCACGAGCTCGGCGACATCCTCTACGCGGAGCGGACGCTCGTGAAGGCGCTCCCCAAGATGCAGCAGGAAGCCTCCGACGATGAGCTTGCGTCCGGCTTCGAGGCGCATCTCGAGGAGACGAAGCACCACGTGAAGAACGTCGAAGCCGCATTCGAGAAGCTCGGCGAGACTGCGAAAGCGGAGAAGTGCCCGGGCATCGACGGGATCAAGAAGGAGCACGACGAGTTCGTGACCAACGAGTCACCGTCACAGGAAGTGCTCGATTCGTTCCTGACGGGCGCCGCGGCTCGCGCCGAGCACTACGAGATCGCCGCTTACGAGGGTCTCGTCACGATGGCGGAGGCGATGGGCGAGACGGAAGTCGCGGAGCTGCTCGGCGAGAACCTCGAGCAGGAGAAGAAGGCACTCGCAAAGGTGCAGACGATCGGCAAGCGCCTCGCAGTGGCGGGCGCCAAGCAGAAGGCGACTGTCTAAGCGCTCGATGCCGGCCGGACGAGCGATCGTTAGCTCGTCCGGCTAGGCCTCGCTCGGCTAGCGGTTCAGACGCCCTGATCCTCGTCTTGCTCTGAAGGCGGACGGTTGTGGCCGTTTCCCGGATGAGCCTGATCTCCGGCGGCCGAGTCGGCCGCTCCGGCTCCGCCATACCCGCTCTCGTCGTCGCCGACGACCTGATCGTCTGGCCGGGTCTCTGCAGGGCCGTTCTTCTCCTCTGGCACTCGCTCTTCGGACACCTCAGCCTCCGCTCACGTAGATGATCTGCTGCACATATCCGTGATCGTCGAGCTGCAAACACGACCGCCGAACGGCAGGCGAGCTCGC
>JACCUU010000058.1 GCA_013811645.1 Actinomycetota bacterium
AAGAGGTCGCGTCCGTGGAACGTGCGCGACACCGCCTGCAGGGCGTACTCCGGATTGGCGAGCTCGTGGGCTTCCGCGATCCCCGCTCGGCTCGCCGCCGGCAGCAAGAGCCCGTTGTCGGGGCCGATGAAGAGCCGCCCGGCTCCGTCGCGGAGCGCCAGCGGACGGCGAGGGCCGCCGACGCCTGGGTCGACGACGGCGAGGTGAACCCCGATCGGCATGTAGGCGATCGTGTTCGCGAGCACGAGTGCGCCTTCGAGCACCGCCTGAGCAGGGATGCCGTGTGTGATGTCGATGATCTGCGCCTCCGGCGCGATCGTCTTCATGACTCCGTGGCACGTGCCCACAAAATCGTCCTTGAGGCCGAAGTCGCTCAGGAACGTGATGAACACGCGCGGAGCGTAACGCCGAAGGCGCGGGGAAGTACGTCAGCGGCGCCGAGCTTGCGCGGGTGCACAGCGGCGGATCCGCTCGGTGCGTGCCTCGCCGCACGCGCGCAGACCACGTCGCCGAATGCGTACAAATGCGGTCGGAACCTGCAAGGGAAGCGGCCTTCCGACCAGCGCGCGCTTTACGTCCACGCGCAGATCCTGTTGGTCGTCGCCTGCACGCGCGCAGGATAGTCGGGTGACCGGTCGATCACGCGTCTCACTCGCGCCGGCGTGCGAGCTCCAGTAATTCGGCCGTGTCCCGCTGGAGGCGGACGAGCTTGGCGGCGATGATCGCCACGTATACGAGCAGGAAGACGAACACGACCCCGTAGGCCGCGGCGACGTACTCCCCGCCGCTCACTCCAGCGCCTCGCGCAGCTCCCGCAGATCCGTGTGCAACCGCTTGCCGACGAGCTCGACGCGGTACAGGACGTAGGCAAGAAGGGTCACCGCCGCCCAGGAGACGCAAAACGCCGTGAACATCGTCCCGGTCATCTGCGGACCGTCGCGGGTGAACGTCGTCGGGTGGATGAAATCCTCGGCGAGACGGATCGCGAGGAAGCTCACCGGGATGAGTGCGACCCCGAAGAGGGCGTAGACCGCGGACGAGCGGGAGCGCCTCGGCCCTTCCGGAAGCGAGAAGCGGAGCATGAAGTAGGCGCAGTAGAAGAGAAAAAGGGTGAGGAAGAGCACGAGCTGATTCGAGTCCCACGTCCACCAGACTCCCCAGGAGGCCTTGGCCCAGATGGCGCCGGTGATCAGCGTCAGCGAGCCGAAGATCGTGCCCTGGTGGATCGCGACGTAGCTCTCCAGGTCGTACCGCTCGTCCCCGCGCCAGAGCAGGAGCAATGCCTTCCAGGCGCCGAGGCCGAAGCAGAAGTACGCCGTCAGCGCGATCGGCACGTGGATGTAGAAGATCCTCTGCGAGATGCCCTGGTCGGCGTCCTCCGGTGCGATGAAAAAGGAAAGCAGGAGCGCGCCACCCATCAGCCCGGCGGCAACGGCGGCGAGCCCGGGAAGGCTCCGTATCGGGGCGAAAGCGCTGCTCATGACTCGGTGACGACGTACTCGAAGGACGCCCACGAGAGTACCGCGAAGATCCCGTCGTACAGGGCGAGGAGCAGGAGGTAGCGCTCGGGCTCCGACGAGATGGCGGCGCCGACACCGCCGACGATGAGCGGGATCGAGAGCGGGAGCATCAGCAGCGGAAGGAGCAGTTCGCGGGCTCGTCCGGCTGCCGCCATCGCCGCCATCAGCGAGCCGACCGCACAGATGCCGATGTCTGCGAGGAGCACGCCGACCACCGCAACTGCGTCGAGCGGAGCGAAGAAGAGCGCGAACGCGGGTAACGCCACCACCTGGGCAGCGAGCAGGAACGCGAGCGTCGCGAGGGTCTTCCCGATCCAGATGGCACTGCGGTCGCAGGGAGCGAGGACGAGGCCGTCGAAGACCGCGTGCTCCTGTTCGGGCACCCACGCGCGCGCAAGACCGAGCAACGCCGTGAACACGATCGCCACCCAGAGCAATCCGTACGCGGCATCGTCGCCCGTGCCCTCCGGAAGCGCGAAGTGAAAGACGACCAGGGTCGAGAGAACGAAGAGCAGCATCGCGGGCAGCGTGTCCCGGGCTCGGAGCGCCACTCGCAGGTCCTTCCGCGTCAGCGCTGCGACATCCGCGAGATAGGTCAAACCAGCGCCAGCTTCCGCGTCGCCAGCCGCTCGACGCGCGCGGGATCGTGCGTGGATACGACCAGCGTGCGCGATCCGGACAGCTCCTCGAGCTCACGGTCGAGCAGCGCTCCCCCTTGCTCGTCCAGGGATGCATACGGCTCGTCGAGGACGAGCAGCTCGGGATCGTGGAGCAGCGCGCGGCATAGAGCCAGGCGCTGGCCCATGCCTCGCGAGTACGCGGC
>JACCUU010000060.1 GCA_013811645.1 Actinomycetota bacterium
AAGAGGGGCTGCTCCCGACCCCCGATTGGCGCTGGAAGACCTTCGAGAGCGACTGGGACCGTGCCTGGAACCCCGGCGACTCGATCCAGCTCTCGATCGGCCAGAAGGACCTCCTCGTGACGCCGCTCCAGATGGCGTCGTTCTACGCGATGCTCGCCAATGGCGGAGACGTGGTCACGCCTCATGTCGTCTCGGGCGTCGAGCAGCCCGGCGCAAAGGGCTCGCCCCGGGTCGTCCTCCGCCGCTTCGCGCCACAACCTCGGCGAGGTTCGGGGCTCGACTCGGGCGCACTCAGCGCGGTTCGTGACGGCCTCTATCTGGCCACCCATTCGGCGAGTGGAACGTCGTCCGGCGTCTTTGCCAACTACGCGGTGCCGATCTCCGGCAAGACCGGAACCGCCGAGAAGGTCGTGCAGCTTCCCGGCTATCCGAGCGACCATCTCGAAGACCAGTCGTGGTGGTGTGGATGGGGACCTTCCGAGGACGCCAAGATCGTCGTCTGCGCGCTGATCGAGAACGGCGGGCATGGGTCGACCGCCGCCGCTCCGGCTGCTCTTCGTGTGTTCGAGACGTTCTTCAATCAGAAAGCGCCGTCGACCGTGCTCCGGGAGACCGACTGATGCGCCCCTTCGGGAAGCGCGCATGATCGAGGCTGCTGCTCGTCCCCGGATCCGTCCCTCCGGGCTTCGCGCCGAGTCCCACCCCCTCGCTTTCGCGCGCAGGCTCGACTGGATCCTCCTCGCGACGGCGGTCGCGCTGGTCGCGTACGGCCTGTGGGTGGTCTCCGGGATCACCCGCTTCGCCGTCCCGGGAGACGAGAGCTACTACCTCGTGCGCCAGGCGATCGCCGCCGGCATCGGGATCATCGCGCTCGTCGCCGCGACCATCGTTCCCATCGATCTCGCCCGGCGCCACTGGCGCTCGCTGTACGCAACGACGCTTGCTCTGATGTTCCTCGTCTTCCTCGTCGCCGAGACCATTCGAGGCTCCAAGCGCTGGATCGACCTCGGCTTCATCCAGTTCCAGCCGTCGGAGCTCGGGAAGGTTCTGTTCGTCCTCGCTCTCGCGGGCTTCCTCGTCGAGCGCGCAGGCCGGGTGACACGGTGGCGGACGATCCTCTACGCGATCGGCCTCGGGGCCGCCCCCATCCTGCTCGTGTTTCTCCAGCCGGATCTCGGAACGGCGCTCGTCTACGCGGCTGCGCTGTTTGCGCTCCTCTTTTTCGTGGGCGTCCGTTGGCGGCAGCTCCTCACCCTGGTCGTCGTCGCCGTCCTCGCGATCCTCTCTGTGCTCTGGTTCCTGCCCGCGGCGGGAGTCGAGGTGTTGAAGCCCTACCAGACCGAACGACTGACGGGGCTCGTCGACCGCGATCGGGATCCGGGTGGGCTCAACTGGAACATGAACCAATCGATCACGGCGGTCGGCGCAGGAGGACTGACAGGCCGGGGGACGACGGACGCGAGCCAGACGCGCCTCGGCTACCTCCCCGAGAATGAAACCGACTTCGCCTTCGCGTCGCTCGCCGAGCAGCGTGGCTTCGTCGGCTCCTCGATCTTGCTCCTGCTTTACCTCCTGGTCGTCTGGCGCGGGCTCAGGGTGATCACCGTCGCGGGCGATCTGTACGGCGCCGTCGTCGCAGGCGGCCTCGTCTTCGCCCTCGTGTTCCAGGTCTTCGTCAACGTCGGTATGACGATGGGCGTCGCTCCGGTGACCGGCATCCCGCTCCCGTTCGTCACGGTGGGGGGAAGTTCGATGGTCGCGAACCTGCTGATGATCGGCGTCCTGCAGGGAATCCATGCCCGTGGAGCTGCCGTTCGGAGATCGCTCTCGTGAGGGCCGGGCTGACCGCCGTGGCGCTCGAGGTACGCGAGGCGCTCCGAACCGTGCAGGACAAGAAAGCTCGGGATCCGGTCGGAGCCGTCGTCGTCAGTGGGACACTTGCGGAGCAACTCGCTCGCGAGCTCGGCGTGGGCGCCGAGCCGGGCGCCGTAGTGGTCAGAGAGCCTCCGAGCATCGTGGGCGCCGAGGTGATCGTGCGGGTGATCGCCGGTGATCCCGGCGAGGCCGAGGACCGGCTCGTCCGTGCTGCGGACGCCGTCGGGACGCCCGTCGTCTTCGTCCAGCTCTGGCCCCAGGCGAACTGGCGCGCGCCGTTCGTCCTCTCGCCCTTCGTCGTGGAATGCCGCGCCGGAGAGGGCTTTCCGGTAGCGGACATCGCTAGGATGATCACCCGTTCGGTCGCCAACCCCGAGGCCCTTGCCGGGCGTGTACCCGTATTGGAGCGCCCCGTCGAGTCGAGTGCCGTTGCTACCGCACTCGCTCGCGTCGCCCTGCTCGGTGTGATGGGCGCTCGCAGGAAGGCCCCGGCCCGACCGCTCATCACACTGACGCAGCTCCGGATGCTGTCGTCGCTTCGGGCAGCCGAAGGCTCGGAAGGGCGGTCGGAGCTTCCTCCCGCCGCCGTCGCGGGCGCGACCCTCGCGGCCAGCTATGCCCTCCGTGCCGCTGCGCGCGCGGCGGGGCGGGTGCTGCCGACGCCCGTCGCAAACGCGGCGATCGCGGCCGGGGGGACGTGGGCGCTCGCGGAGCTCCTACGCAGGATCCAGGCTCGCGGCCGAAGCTCCCCGTAGAGAACAGCATCCGCTCCGTCCGGTCCGGGACCTAGCATGCGCCCGGACTGACCATGGGAGGGACGATGCCGGACACCGAGTTGGCCCAAGAGCTGCTTCAGCTCGAAGAAGCCGACGCGTGGTTCGAGTACCTCGAGTCGACGCGCGGCCAGACGGAGAAGCGATACGGAGAGGTCGAGCCGTGGGCGTGGGTGCGGCTCTCACAGCGCCTCCGTGCCGTAAGGGCTCGCCGGTCGCGCCTGAGGCCCGCCGCGGCCTAGCGGGGCAAAACCGGGCCGGCAGGTACACTGCGGTCAGGTCCCATGACCATGGTTTTACACATTCGCAGCGCGACCCCGGAAACGCCGTCGGCGTTCGCCCGATCGCGCGCGATCACACGAGGAGATTCACACTTTGCCACGACGTTGGTTTCGCTTTGGAAAGAAGGAAGAGGAAGCTGCGGCTCAGGAATCCGCAGCTACGGAGGAAGAGACACCGCCTGAGGTAGTCGAGGCGCACGAGGCTCCGGAGACTGTCGAGGCGAAAGACGCTCCGGGAACCGCGAGGAAGAAGCGCCGCCGCGGCAGCCGCGGAGGGCGCGGACGGAAGAAGCCCGCGACGTCGACCGACGTTGCCGCGGAGGCGTCGACAATCCACGAGGCCTCGGGTGAGCCCGCCCAGGGGACAGACACGG
>JACCUU010000085.1 GCA_013811645.1 Actinomycetota bacterium
GCGACCAGCTCTGTCTCGAGCTCGGACTCGAGCTCGGGCGCGGCGAGCTCCTCTTCATCCACCGCGATGGCACCGTCACCGTTGCCGACCTCCGGCTCGGTGCCGACCAGCGCCTGGTGAGCAGGCACGCCGCAGTAACGCGATCCTGGAAGCCCGGCGTTCGGGCAGCGTTTTCCGTTCGAGAGGATCGCGGCGCAGCGGCCGGAGTACTCCTCGTCGTCGGTGGCGCCGGCGAAGGCGGCTTCGGCCTCGGCCTGCGCGAACTCCGACTCGGACTGGATGTCGATCTTCCAGCCGGTGAGGCGCGTCGCAAGCCGCGCGTTCAGCCCCTCCTTGCCGATCGCCAGCGCGAGCTGGTCGTCGGGGACGATGACGGTCGCCTCGCGCGTCTCGTCGTCGATGTACACCTCGCGCACGCGGGCCGGCGAGAGCGCCTTGGCCACGAAGCGGGCGGGCTCGGTGTTCCACGGGATGATGTCGATCTTCTCTCCGCGGAGCTCGGAGACGACCATGCGGACGCGCGATCCGCGCGGGCCGACGCAGGCGCCGACCGGGTCGACGCCCTGCATGTGCGACTCGACGGCGATCTTCGACCGGTATCCGGGCTCGCGAGCGACGCCTCGGATCTCGACCAGGCCATCGGCGATCTCCGGTACCTCGAGCTCGAAGAGTGCTCGGATCAGCTCCGGATCGCGCCGGGACAGGATGACCTGCGGCCCCTTCGTGCCCGAGCGAACCTCGGCTATGACGGCCTTGATGCGGCTCCCTTGTTCATACCGCTCGCCGTCTACCTGCTCGGAGCGTGGGAGCAAAGACTCGACCCGCCCGAGGTCGACCAGCACGTTGTTGCGATCCCCCGCCTGCTGGACGATCCCGGTGACGACCTCGCCCTGGCGATCGACGTACTCCTCGTACATGATCGCCCGCTCGGCCTCGCGAATGCGCTGCTGGATGACCTGCTTGGCCGTCTGAGCTGCGATCCGGCCGAAGTTGTCGGGGGTCACGTCGGTTCGGACGATCTGGTCGGGTGGCACCTGCGCCCAGTCGAGGTCGAGATCCTCGTCGGCGATCAGCGTGTGCTGCCGCTCTCCGGTCTCCTCCTCGATCTTCTCGAGCTCGGCGATCCGCGCCTCGCGGGCGTCCTCGATGAGACGAACCTCGATGTCCTGTGGAATCTCGATCCCGTTGACGCGAAACTCGCCTTCCCCGTCGAGCTTGACCTCGGCGTGGCGCGTGGCATCGGGCGTCTTCTTGTACGCCGCGAGCAGCGCGTCCTCGAGAGCGGAGATGAGGATGCCTTCGTCGATCCCCTTCTCCTTCTCGATCGCATGAATCCCTTCGATGATCTCCTGGCTCATGTCAACCCCTCGTCGATCAGGCTGTGTTGATTAAGTTGGCCCGCACGATGGCGTCGTACGGGATACGTAGTGGGTCGGAGTCGCGGTCAGTTGCGAGCACGACCGCGCCGTCTCCGGCTTCGACCAGCTCGCCCTTGAAGCGGTTCCGCCCTCCGATCTTGTCCTCCGTGCGCACGGCGACGTGCTGCCCGAGGGCGAGCTCGAAGTGCTGCGGCTTGCGGAGAGGCCGCTCGGGGCCTGGTGAGGACACGTCGATCGTGTAGTCGGAGCGATAGGCGTCGAGGAGGCGCGTGACCTCCGCGCAAAGCGCGTGGTCGACGCCGCCCGGATGGTCGACGTAGACGCAAAACCGGCTCGGACTGACGAGCTCGACGGCCAGGACCTCGACTCCGGGCACCGCACGCTCGACCGCGGGGGCGATCTCGTCCTGAAGCGTTCGTTCGCGGGCGTAGGTGCTCAATCGGTCCTCCGGCGTCGCCTTCGAAACAGTGGCCTCTCAAAAAGAATGGGCGCTACGCGCCCATTTCGTGAAGCCGTTGAAATGTGGTGTGCGCAGGATAGCAGCGTGCGACTCGCGTCACGTCGTGGCCACGAGTGCGACGCCGGCGACGACCAGCGCTGCTCCCAGGATCCGAGCCGGCCCCACTGACTCGCGCAGAACCACGGCACCGAGCGCGACCGCGACCAGGATGCCCGTCTCGCGTACCGCCGCGACAGCTGCCGCGGGGGCAAGGGAGAGCGCGGCAAGCGCGAGCGCATACGCCACGAAGGAGGTGACGCCGGCCGCGATTGCCGACCACCCGATCTCGGCTCGCACGCTCGCGAGGCGACCGGTGGCCGCATGTGCGGCGAGGGCCCCGGCCGCGATCGGCAGGAGCACGAGCTCGAGATACGCGACCGCCGAGGCGTGCTCGATCCCCTCGTTGTCGACGAGCGTGTAGCCCGCGATGGTCGCAGCGATCACCAATGCGAGGGCGACGCCTTTCCCGTCCGCCGGCCCGCGCAGCCCGCGGACCAGGAGAACGCCTCCACCGACGAGGACGACACCGAGGGCTTGCCAGGCACCGAGCGTGACTCCGGCGACCGTCGCTCCGAGGAGCACGAGAACGGGCGCAGCTCCTCGAGCGATCGGGTAGACGAGGCTGAGGTCGGAGCGGCTGTAGGCCGCGGTGAGAAGGAAGTAGTAGACGAGCTCCAGCAGAGCCGAAGCGACGATCCAGGGAATGGCAGCGGCCTCGACACGCCAGCCGATCGCAGCGAAGGGCGCGAACACGACCACGCCGACGACGAGGGCGACTGTGGTCGCAGCGCGAACGTCGCGCGACCGGGCGAGAAGCACATTCCAGCCGGCATGCAGGACGGCCGCGCCTAGGGCCAGAGCTAGT
>JACCUU010000238.1 GCA_013811645.1 Actinomycetota bacterium
GAGGCGCGGATGGAGGACGCGGCTCGGGACGAGCGCTTCGAGGAGGCGGCCAGGTACCGCAATCGCCTGTTCGCGATCAGGCATCTCGCCGAGCGGCAGGCGGCGGACAAGCGTGCCGTGGGGACGGTCGACGTTATCGGGCTCGCGGTCGAGGGCGAACGCGCCGCGGTGCAGGTCTTCCCGCTCCGCGACGGGAGGATGATCGATCGCTACGGCTTCCACCTGGAGAACGTCGTCGAGGAGGACGAGCTGTCGGTGCTCGAGGCCTTCGTGGTCGAGTACTACGACGCCACCCCCAGCATCCCGCCTCAGGTGCTGGTTCCCGTCGGGACGCAGGGAACGGAGGCGATCGCCGAGTTTCTGTCGGAACGGCGCGGAGCACGCGTCGAGGTGCGGGCGCCGTCACGTGGAGAGAAGCGCCGCCTGGTCGAGCTCGCGACCGAGAACGCGCGCGTCGCGCTGGAAGCGGACTCCGCGACCCGCGAGGCCGAGCGGCTGCGCCGCGTGACCGCGCTCGAGCAGCTTCGCGAGTGCCTGAACCTCGAGAGCCTGCCGCTCCGGATCGAGTGCTTCGACGTCTCGAACATCCAGGGTGAGTCGATCGTCGCGTCGATGGTCGTATTCGCCGACGGGAAGTCGAAGAACGCCCACTACCGCACCTTCGCCATGCGCGGCCTCGACGGCCAGGACGACGTGGGCGCCATCCGCGAGGTGATCTCCCGCCGCTTCGCCCGCGCGCGCGAAGGCGAGCCCGACGAGAGCTTCTCGCGCACACCGAACCTCGTGGTCGTCGATGGAGGCCGCGGCCAGCTGTCCGCGGCGCTCGCGGCGATGGAGGAGCTCGACCTCCCTCGGGTGGCGGTCATCTCGCTCGCCAAGCGCGAAGAGGAGGTGTTCGTCCCCGGCTCGTCGGTGCCGATCAAGCTCGAGCGGCACAGCCCCGCGCTCCAGCTCCTCCAGCGCGCCCGCGACGAGGCCCATCGAGTCGCGCTTCGGTATCACCGCCAGAAGCGGGGCTCGAAGTCGATGGAGACGATCTTCGCGGGCCTGCCGGGCGTCGGCCCCGCCCGGCGCCGCGCGATCCTCAGGCACTTCGGGTCGGCGGAGATGTTCCTCGAGGCCTCGCAGGAGGAGCTCGAAGGCGTTCCGGGATTGCCGCAGAAGACCGCGCGGACGCTCTACGCGCAGCTGCACAAAGCCGGGCCGTCGTAACCGCCCGACCTCTCACTCTCGTGGGACGTCCTCCGGCGCGCGCGCTTCTCGAGCGCTCTTCATCGCGCCGCGGAAGTTGAGATTTCCGAGCGTGAGTGCGAGCGCAGTGAACCCGGCGACGACATTCGTGGCCATGAGGATCAGCCTCGCTCCAACGCTGAAGGCCAGAAGCTGTGCACCCGGCACCGTGCCACCGAACACGTACAGCAGGAAGGCCTGCTCGGTGCCGAGGCCGCCTGGGGTGAGCGGGAGCAGCGTCGCGAGGCTCGACGAAACCTGGACCAGGAGCACGTTCTGGATCGACTGCGGGATGTCGAACGCGTCCAGCATGAACCAGACCGTCGTGAGTCGGAGCGTCCAGTCCGCGGCCTGCCAGATCGCGACCGAGCCGAAGTACGCGGGAGGATCGCGCACGACCGAGAAGGCCTGCTTGACGCGCTCCCAGAAGTCGAGCACGTGACCGTGGATCCAGATGCCGAGGACGACCAGCGCGATCAGGATCGCCGCCAGGATGAGCTCCGCGGCCAACGGATGATCGAGTAACCATGCGAAGTCGAAGCTGCGAAGCCGCGGAAGCTGGCCGATGCCCGGGAGCTCGTCGAGGGTGACGACCGCCCAGATCAGGAGCGTGGAGGCGGCCGCGATGTCGAAGATCGAGAGGACGAGCGTGCTCGAGATGACGGTCGTGTAGCTCGACCCCGGGATCGCCCGATGGGCGAGAACGACGCGGACCGCGTCGCCCGCGCGAATCGGGATGATCGCGTTGATCCCGATCCCCGAGACGTAGGCGCCGAGGATCGAGCGTCGAGGAACCTCGCGGTCGGGATACGCGGCGACCAGGATGTTCCTCCACGCCTGACTCGTGCAGGTGAGCTTGGCGAGCTGGCAGAGGATCGCGATGAACGCGGGCAGCGGATCGATCGCCGCCAGCTGATCGAGGAAGGCGTCGATCCCGTCGAGGATCCGAGCCACGGTGCGTCACCGACCCTCTACGGAGACCGCAGAGTCCCGGCGCGAAGCGCCGGCTTTAGGGATCTTGCGCGAACGGAATCCGCGCTCGCGGATTCCGTTCTTGCGCACTAGGTGGTAGGTCGGTCGCCGTCGGACCCGAGGAACGGGTACCGGTAGTCGGTCGGCGGGACGAATGTCTCCTTGATCGTGCGCGGCGACACCCAGCGGATGAGGTTCCACATGGACCCGGCCTTGTCGTTCGTCCCGCTCGCGCGGGAGCCGCCGAAGGGCTGCTGCCCGACGACCGCGCCCGACGGCTTGTCGTTTACGTAGAAGTTGCCGGCGGCGTAGCGAAGCGCGTCCTGCGCCTCGTCGATCGCCGCACGCTCGGTCGCGAAGACGGCGCCCGTGAGACCGTAGGCAGCGGTCTCGTCGACGAGCTCGAGGGTCTCGCCCCAGCGCTTCTCGTCGTAGACGTAGGTCGTCATGATCGGGCCGAAGAGCTCATCCCGGAGAAGTCGGAAGCTCTTGTCCTCGGTGGCGATCACTGTCGGCGAGACGAAATAGCCTTCGGAGTCGTCGGTCGAGCCTCCCGCGACGATCTCCGCACCCGCGGCACGAGCTTCCTCGATTGCCTTCGCGTGCGTCTTGAACGCGCTCGCGTCGATGACGGCGCCCATGAAGTTCTCGAAGTCGGCGACGTCGCCCATCTTGATCGTGCCCACGTCCTCGACCAGCTGCTCCTTCACCTGGGGCCACAGGTTCGAGGGGACGTACAAGCGTGACGCCGCCGAGCATTTCTGGCCCTGGTATTCGAACGAGCCGCGAACCACCGCGGTCGCGACCGCCTCCGCGTCAGCGGAGGGATGCGCGAGGATGAAGTCCTTGCCGCCGGTTTCTCCGACGATGCGCGGGTAGTTCCGGTACGAGCCCGCGTTTGCGCCGACGGTCTTCCACATGCCGTTGAAGACGTCGGTCGAGCCGGTGAAGTGGATTCCCGCGAGCTCGGGGCTCGCGAGCGCGGCCGCTCCGATCGTCGCGCCGGAGCCGTGCACGAGGTTGATCACACCGTCCGGAAGCCCTGCCGCCTGCATGAGGCGCATCAGGTAGTACGCGCCGAGCGACGCCGTCGAGGCGGGCTTCCACACGATCGTGTTTCCCATCAGCGCCGGAGCGGACGAGAGGTTGCCGCCGATCGAGGTGAAGTTGAAGGGGCTGACCGCGAAGACGAAGCCTTCGAGCGGCCGGTACTCCATGCGGTTCCAGGTCCCGGTCGACGAGGTCGGCTGCTCGGAGTAGATGCGGACGAGGTACTCGATGTTGTAACGCCAGAAGTCGATCAGCTCGCAGACCGCGTCGATCTCGGCCTGGTGCGCGGTCTTCGACTGGTTCAGCATGGTCGCGGCGTTCAACGTCTGGCGCCATGGGCCCGAGAGCAGCTCCGACGCGCGCAGGAAGACTGCCGCTCGCTCATGCCATGGCGTCCTCGACCAGTCGGCGTGTGCCGCCCTGGCCGCGTCGATGGCCCGCTGCACGTGCTCGGCTCCACCCTTGCTGACGTCGGCGAGGACATGATTCTTGCGGTGCGGCATAACTGCCTCGAAGGTCTCCTCGGTGACGACGTCCTTGCCACCGATCACGAGCGGGATCGAGATGCGCTCTCCTTCCATCTCGCGGAGCCGGTTCTTCAGCTCCTCGCGCTCGGGCGATCCCGGCGCATAGGACCTGATCGGCTCGTTAACTGCTGGAGGAGGAGTGAAGATGCCGGGAGCGCTCATGCCAGGATTCTACGATCGGTGGCGTGCGAGCGGAGTGGACGCGGTACTCGGTGCCTGGTTGGGGCGTGGGAGAGCTGTGGACCCGGGATGACTTCGTCCTCGTGCACGAGTTCCGGTTCGGCTCTGGCTCGGAGGCTGATGTCCGCGGGAACGACGAGTCGGAGCTCGTCGATCGCTTGGCGGCCTTCCTCGCCGGCGACGACGTGTCGCTCGCGGAAGTCCCTCTCGACCTGGAGTGGACGACGCCGTTTCAGCGTGCCATCGCGGACGCCCTACGGCTCTTGCCGCGCGGCGAGGTCGTGAGCTACGGGGAGCTCGCGGCGCTCGCCGGGTACCCCGGTGCGGCGCGCGCGGTCGGGAGCTTCTGTGCAACGAACCGGTTCATGTTCCTCATCCCCTGTCACCGGGTCGTCGGCGCGAGCGGGATCGGCGGCTACGGCTCCTCCGGCGTCGGCGTCAAGCGGCGCCTGCTGGCGCTCGAGGGCGTCCGGCTGTGACGTCGGAGGACATCCGGGAAGAGCTTGCGCGAATCGCGCCGGTTCGCGTGTGCGACCGGCTTGCCGAGTTGTCCGCGCTGTTTCACTCCGCCGGCAACCTCCATCTCCGGGGCAAGGGAAGATGGGCGCTCCACCTCGATCTGGCGAGCGGAGCAGCGGCGCGGCGCTCTTTCAGCCTGCTCCGCGAGGTTGAGATCCGCAGCGAGATACGAACCTATCGCCGACGCGCGTTCGACCGAGCGACGCGCTACCAACTCCACGTCGAAGGCTCCGACGAGGCCCTGCACGTTCTCGCCGCTGCTGGTGTTCTCGACCGGCGCGGGCGTCCGCTCGAGCGCCCGCCGCGGAGGGTGGTTGCACGCGCCTGCTGCCGCGCGGCCTACGTCCGGGGCGCGTTTCTGGGCGGCGGATCGTTGTCGGTTCGGCGCTCGCCGCACCTCGAGCTGCGCACCCCCGGGATCGAGTCCGCAGCGCTGCTCGTCGATCTCGTCGCTACAGCGGGCACGCGCCTCAGCGTCGTCGAACGCCCGGCGTATGCGGCCGCGTACGCCAAGAGCTGGGACGCGATCGAGTCGGTCCTCGCACTCGCTGGTGCTGCAGAAGCCGTTCTCGCGCTCGAAGAGCGCGCGGTCGTGGCGTCGACGAGCGGCCATGCCAACCGCCGGGCCAACTCCGACCATGCGAACCTCGTTCGCACGAGCAAGGCGGCGCAGCTTCAGCTGGAAGCCATTCGTGCGCTCGTCGTGGTGGGTCGGATCGAGCGACTCGAGAGCTCTCTGCGTGAGGTCGCCGAACTTCGTCGGCACCACCCAACGGAGTCGCTTCGCGAGCTCGCCGCCCGCACCGATCCACGGGTCAGCAAGGCTGCCGTCCAACGGCGCCTGCGCCGGCTCGAGGATCTCGCGCACGGTGTCGGCTCGAACGTCCCTCGTTAGACTCGACCCCGGAGCGGGCAACCGGAGAGACGGAGGGAGACCATGGGAATTCGCGTCGGCATCAACGGGTTCGGGCGCATCGGGCGGAACTTCTTCCGGGCGCAGAACGAGCGCGATTCGGATCTTGAGATCGTTGCCCTGAACGATCTCGGGGATGCGAAGACGATGGCGCACCTGCTCCGCTACGACTCGAACCTCGGACCGTTTCCCGGCGAAGTCGAACTCGCCGACGGAGTCCTGCGCGCCGCCGGTGAGGAGATTCAGATCCTCTCCGAGCGCGACCCTGGGGCGCTTCCGTGGTCAGATCTCGGAGTGGACGTCGTGCTCGAGTCCACGGGGTTCTTCACCGACCGCGA
>JACCUU010000099.1 GCA_013811645.1 Actinomycetota bacterium
CGCGAGTACCACAATGTCTTCCTGTGCCGTTTCGACGACGAGGGCCGCTGCTCCGAGTTCACCGAGCTCTTCATGAAGCGGGACGCGTAGAGCCGCTAACACAATGGGCCTCGTCGACGGCGCGTGCCGGCCGGCGGCTCACAGCCTCATCGTGTTAGAACTCGGTTCAGAATGAGGACCCCGACGATCTGGTGCGATCGGTGGTGCGAGGCAAGGACGCAGGGAGCGTCGATATGCAGGCATATCGGCGCGACTGAGGACGCCGCATCGCGCCGCCGAGCGTGCCAGAGCAGCGATCGTTCCTCATTTTGAATCGAGTTCTAAGCGCGTCGAAGTCGTTGCACGGTCGTCGTGTTTGGCGGACAACCGAGCTGGTGGTTCCGCGCTGTCTCCTGGACTCGGGACGGGGCGTGGGTGGACAGTGCGCTCGACCTCTGTGGCCACAACTCTTTACGCGTAGAGCTCTTCGATCTCCGCTTCGAAATGCTCGCTCACCGCGCGGCGCTTGAGCTTGAGGGTGGGAGTGACCTCGCCATCCTCCATCGTGAAGTCGCGCGGGAGCAGCGCAAATCGCTTCACCTGCTCGAACCGCGAGCGCTCGCGGTTGGTGTCGTCGACCGCGCCCTGAACGACCTCTCGGACGCGCTCGTCGCGCGAGAGCGAGGCCATGTCGCCCTCGATCCCCTGCTCGGACGCCCAGCGGAGGATCTCGGGCTCGTCCAGCGTGATCAGCGCCGCGACATACGGCCGCCGGTCCCCGACCACGAGCGCCTGAGAGACGTACTTGGATGTCTTGAGGTCGTTCTCGATGTTCTGTGGCGCGACGTTTTTGCCGCCGGCGGTGACAAGAATGTCCTTCTTGCGATCCGTGATCGAGATGAAGCCGTCTGCATCGACGTCGCCGACATCCCCGGTGCGAAGCCAGCCGTCGGGGCCGAGCACCGCTGCGGTCGCCTCCGGATCCTTGAAGTAGCCCTGAAAGACCGTCTCGGAGCGGACGAGGAGCTCGCCGTCGTCCGCAACCGCCACCTCGAAGCCCGGCAGAGCGGGACCCACGGTGCCAAAGCGGTAGCGGTCAGGCCGGTTCGTGCTCGCTGCGGTCGTGCACTCGGTCAGCCCGTATCCCTCGAGAATGCGGATGCCGACGGCGTCGAAGAACTCCGCGATCTCCTGCGCGAGCGGGGCCCCTCCGGAGATCGGGATCCGCAGCCGGCCTCCGAGACGTTCCTTGACCTTGCTGAAGACGAGCCGGTCGGCGAGACGATGGCGGATCGCAAGGTCGCGTGGAATCGGGCTTCCTGACGCCTGCAAGCGGCTCACCTCGCGGCCGATCGGAAGCGCCCAATCGATGAGCCGCCGCTTGACGCCGGTCGCGTCGTCGAAGCGCGACTGCACCGCGGCGTACACCTTCTCGTAGACGCGCGGCACGCTCGGCAGCACGCTGGGCCGTACCTGGAGCATCGCGTCCGCGACCCGCAGCGGATCGGGAAGGAACGCGATCGGGAAGCCGACATATGCACCCGAGAGCAGCATGAGCCGTCCGAAGTTGTGCGCCAGCGGCAGGTACAGGAGCATCACGTCGTCCGCGCGATAGTGATCCTCCATCGAATCGACGACGCTCGTCATCGCGTAGTAGTTGCGATGGCTGAGCATGCAGCCCTTGGGAGGTCCGGTCGTTCCCGACGTGTAGATGATCGTGTAGAGATCCTCCTCGTCGATGGCGGACGACGCGTCGTCCAGAGCCTCCGGATGCGTGCGCGCGAAGTCGACGCCGTGTGCGGCCAGCCCGGCGAGGTCGTGATAGGTGAGCACGTGCTCGAGCCGCGGAAGCTCATCTGACACCTCTTCGACCTTCGCAAGCTGCGCAGCGTCCTCACAGACGATCCCCACCGCTTCGGAGTGCGCGAGGAGATAGCCGACGTCACGGGCGGAGTTGTTCGCGTAGACCGGGATCCCGACGGCGCCGATCTGGGCCAGCGCGAAGTCGATGAGGGCCCAGTCGAGGCTGTTCTGGGCGAGGATCCCGAACGCGTCGCCCTTGCCCACGCCGCGGGCGAGCAGCCCGTTGGCATAGGCGCGCACGAGCTCGTCTGCATCGCCCCACGACACTTCGTGCCAGCCGTCCCCTTCTTCCTCCTCGACGAGGTAGGCGGGGGTCTCCCGTCCGGCGGCGACTGCGTCGCGCCACAGGCGCGCGATCGTGCGACGTCCGCTCGGCGGACGCGTCTCGGGAGCAGCCGATGCCGTCTCGGTCACGTCTCTGAGCTTACTCAGAGCCTCTAACACAATGAAGCTCTGAGCCGCCGGCACGCGCTGGGCGGCGCGAGGTGGCGTCCTCAGTCGCGCCAATATGCCTGCATATTGGCGTTCCCTGCGTCCTTGCCTCGCACCACCCATCACGCACCGTCGACGAGGCCCATTGTGTTAGAGGCTCTCGGAGGGATTCCGCACAGCGCGACGAAAGAGCTGAATCCCTCTACAGTTCACCTGTCATATGCGCACTTCCTGGAACGGATCCCTCAGCTTCGGCCTCGTCTCGATCCCCGTCGGGCTTGCCCCGGCGACGAAGCCGGCCGCCCGCCAGTCGGACGTCTCCTTCCGCCTGCTCCACCGCGAGTGTGCGACCCCGATCAAGCAGAAGCGCTGGTGCCCGACACACGACCGTGAGGTGACGCAAGACGAGATCGTCCGCGGCTTCGAGGTCGCGAAGGGCCAGTTCGTCATCGTCGAGGATGCCGACCTGGAGGCGATCGAGCGGTCGGACGACTCGCGCTCGATCGAGATCCGGAGCTTCGTCCCTGGTGACGCGGTCGATCCGATCTACTTCGACCGCCACTACAACCTCGTTCCCGCTTCGGGCGAGGCGCAGCGGCGCCCGTACGTGCTGTTGCTCGAGGCGATGCGTCAGACCGAGACCGCTGCGCTCGGCCGCTTCGTGCGCGCGGGGCGCGAGAGCCTCTGCCTCGTGCGCGCGAGGGGAGACGCGCTCTCGCTCGAGACGTTGTTCGTGGCCGAGGACGTGTACTCCCAGGCCGAGATCGCCGAGGCCGTCGAGGAGACGAAGCTCAAGGACACGG
>JACCUU010000239.1 GCA_013811645.1 Actinomycetota bacterium
CCCATCTCCTGCAGCTCGGTCGAGGTCCACGCCGCCTGCACCGGGCCGCGACGTCCGAGGACGACGATCTCCCGGATCCCGGATCCGGCTATCGCCTCGATCGCCGCGTCCGTCGTATCGGTTGGCGAGAGCTCCTCCCGCGTCAGCGCGAGCATCCGCGCCACGTCCAGCGCGACGTTTCCGTTGCCGATGACCACGGCGCGCTCTCCCGTGAGGTCGAACTCGAGCTCCTGGAAGTCCGGGTGCCCGTTGTACCAGGCAACGAGCTCCGTGGCCGCCCACGATCCGGGCAGGTCCTCGCCCGGGATGCCGAGACGGCGGTCGGTCTGCGCACCGACGGCATAGATCACAGCGTCGTAGAGCTGCATGAGGTCGTCGTGCGAGACGTCCTTCCCGACCTCGACGTTCCCGAAGAAGCGAAACCCGGATCGCTCGGCGATCCGCTCGAACGCTCGAGAGACGGTCTTGAGATTCGGGTGGTCGGGCGCCACGCCTAGCCGGACGAGGCCCCAAGGCGTCGGCAGCCGCTCGATCATGTCCACCTCTGCGGGCGGATCGGTGCTCGTCAGGAGATGTCCCGCGGCGTAGAACGCCGCCGGCCCGGACCCGACCACGGCGACGCGAAGGGGCGAGGCGGCGCCGAGCTCACTCACAGGCGGCCATCCTAATCGCGCCGCCCAGTCGATCTTCTGCTTGGATTCGGCCCGTGAGAACGCACGTACTGCGGGCGCTCGGGAGCGCGATCGCGCTGGTCGCCCTGGTCGTGATCGGGTGGATCGCGTGGCTCTGGTACGACAGTCGGCTCCCGGACACGTATGACGTCATGGACTACGGGTCGCACGACTACGGCGGAGGCCCGGTCCCCGCAGGACCGCACCACTCCGGAACCAGCGTCGCGGAGCTGCGTGGGCCACGCGATGGAGCGGCGGACGCGAGATTCATGCTCACCGCGCAGACCGCGACCATACGACTCGCATCGGGCCGCGAGGTCCAGGCTCTGACATTCGACGGGGTGTCACCCGGCCCGGAGCTACGTGTACGCCAGGGAGACCTCGTCGAGGTGACGCTCCGAAACGACGACGTCTCCCAGGGCGTGACGATTCATTGGCACGGCGTCGACGTCCCGAACGCCGAGGACGGGGTTGCAGGCGTCACGCAGAACGCCGTCCTGCCGGGGCAGCAACACGTCTACCGATTCCGCGCCGAGCAGGTTGGAACGTTCTGGTACCACTCGCACCAGCTCTCCTCGAACGAAGTGCGGCGGGGGCTCTTCGGCACGTTCGTCAGCGAGCCGGCCGAGTCGAGCTTCGACCTCGATCTGTCCCTGGCCGCTCACACGTTCGACGGAGTAGTGACGCTGAACGCGAACGACCGCTTTCAGTCACGGACGGTCTCGCCGGGGACGCGCGTGCGCCTCCGCCTCATCAACACCGACGGCACCCCGCACCGGTTCGTCGTCCAGGGGACGCGGTTTCTCGTCCTCGCGCTCGACGGCACCGACCTGAACGAGCTCTCGCCGATCGACGACGAGACGCTCGAGCTCGCAGGGGGCGGACGCATGGACATCGCTTTCACCGTTACCCGCGTGCCGGTGTGGATCTCGCTGGCCGAGACCGAGGTCGGGCTCGCGCTGAATGCCGACGGAGCCACGCGCCCGCTCATCGAGATGGGTGCCAAGTTCGATCCGGCCGCCTACGGCAAGCCGGCGGCGACGCCATTCGACGCGTCCAGCCGGTTCGATCGCCGGTTCGAGCTCAACATCGGCTGCTGGCCGGGCTTCCTCGACGGCCGCCCCGGCTTGCAGTGGACGCTCAACGGCGGGGTCTTCCCACACGTTCCGGTGTTCGTCGTCCAGGAGGGCGAACTCGTGCATGTGACGATCGCGAACGACACGAAAGCCGTCCACCCGATGCATCTGCACGGCCACCACGTCCTCGTGCTGAGTCGCGACGGCGTACCCGTTACAGGCACGCCATGGTGGGTCGACACGCTGAACGTCGAAGCCGGCGAGCGCTACGAGGTCGCGTTCCGGGCGGACAACCCTGGAATCTGGATGAACCACTGCCACAACCTGCGGCATGCGGCAGACGGGCTCACGATGCACGTCATGTACGCGGGTGTGACGGCGCCCTACAAGATCGGCGGCACGACCCACAACGAACCG
>JACCUU010000120.1 GCA_013811645.1 Actinomycetota bacterium
GCATGGGCGAAACCCTTGATCGCGCCCCATACGCCGTCTCCGTGACCGACGTGAGGCGAGTGCGGATCTCCCTCAGCGTCCGAGAGCGCGTGGTGCTTGCGATGGTCCGTCACCCACTGGGTCAGCGGCCCCTGCATGGTCATGCAGCCGAGGACGGCGAGCGTCGCCTTGAAGACGTTGCTCGTCTCGAAGCCCTTGTGCGTGAAGTAGCGGTGGAAGCCGATCGTCGTTCCGAACGCGCAGACGACGTACATCCCGACGAGCACTGCGAGGTCGAGCCAGTGGAAGGCGACGCCCCAGAGCAGGCCCATGGCCGAGAGCAGGCCGAGCGGCGGCACGACGACGGCGACGATCGTGACAAGCTGGCTCGCGAAGCTCGTGCGGTTCCGGACGGTTCCGGTGGGTATGGCTGCTGATTCGATGCTGTTCACGGTAGCGGCTGTGGGCTCGCTCCTCATTCAACCGAAATTCGCCGCGCGGCGAATATCAGCTCGATGCGCATAGCAATCGTCGGTGCGGGTGTGGCCGGGCTCGGGGCGGCACATGTGCTGTCCAGAGCCCATGACGTGGAGCTCTTCGAGCAGCGTGACCGCCCCGGCGGTCATGTAAACACCGTTCGGCACGACGGGCTCGGGCTCGACACCGGCTTCATCGTGCACAACGAGCCGAACTACCCCATCTTCGGCCGTCTTCTACGTGAGCTCGGCGTGGCCACACGGCGCTCGGAGATGTCGTTCTCGGTGAGCTGCGGCGATTGCGGGCTCGAGTGGTCCGGTCGCAGGCCGTTCGCGCAGGGGCGCCGGCTGGCGGACAGGCGCTTCCTCTCACTCCTGAACGAGGTCGTCCGCTGGCTGCGAACCGCCGAGGGGGCGCTCGAGGACGGCAGCCTCGAGGGACGGACTCTCGGCGCGTACGTCGACGAGCGCGGATATTCGCAGCGCTTCCGCCGTCACTTCCTGATGCCGCTTGCCTCGGCGCTCTGGTCGAGCTCGCCGGAGCGCGCCCTCGACTTTCCCGCCGCTTACGGGATCCGCTTCTTCGAACGCCACGGCATGCTCGGTCTTCGGCGCCACCGCTGGCGGACCGTCGAGGGCGGCGCGCACACGTATGTCGCGGCGATGCTGGAACGACTTCGCGGCCAGGTTCATCTCGGCCTGGGTGTGCGCGCGGTTCGGCGTGACGACTCCGGCGTCGAGCTCGTGGCCGAGGACGGAGAGACGCGCCGCTTCGACAAGGTCGTGCTGGCGACGCACGCGGATCGGTCGCTCGCGCTCCTCGCCGATCCGAGCGATGACGAGCGACGGCTGCTCGGCGCGTGGCAGTACACGAGGAACGAGGCCGTTCTCCACACCGACGAGCGCTTTCTACCGCGCGTCTCGGCCGCACGGGCGTCGTGGAACTACCACGTGAACGGATCGAGCAAGCCCACCGTCACGTACTACCTGAACAGGCTCCAGCGACTCGACGCGCAGAAGCATTACTGCCTCACCCTCAACCGCTCGGACGAGATCGATCCCGAGACGACGCTCATGCGTACCGTCTACACACACCCGCTCTACACGCTCGAGAGCATGGCCGCGCAGGCAGAGCTCCCGGTGCTTTCCGGCCGGCGACATACGGAGTACGCAGGTGCCTACCACGGCTACGGATTTCACGAAGACGGGCTGGCGTCCGGCGTGCGCGCAGCCGCGGCGCTGGGGGTGAAGTGGTGAGATCCGGTCTCTACGAAGGGTCCCTCATGCACTCGCGCCGGGAGCCGAGCCGCAACACGTTCCGCTATCGGATCTCCTACTTCCTGCTCGACCTGGACGAGCTCCCGGAGATCGAGCGCCGCCTCGCACTCGTCTCCCGCAACCGCCGCAACGTGGTCTCGTTTCGCGATCGCGACTACCTGGACGGCGACGGTACGCCGTTGAAGGAGGCGGTCGTCAACTTCTGCGCGAAGCGCGGTGCCGTCGTCGAGCGCGTGCTCACCCTCACCCAGCTCCGCGTTCTCGGCTACATCTTCAACCCGGTCACGTTCCACTGGTGCTACGGACCCGACGGCCGGCTCGCCGGAATCGTGGCAGAGCTCGCCAACACGTTCGGCGAGCGGTTGCCAGAGCTGCTCAGCGGACCGTCACTCCGCTACGAGCACGCGAAGCGGCTCCACGTCTCCCCCTTTTTCGGGCTCGATCTCGACTACGAGTACGCGTTCTCCGAGCCGGGCGAGGAGCTCTGGGCACGGATCCACGTGCGAGAAGGGGCGAAGCGCCCATTGACGGCCGTTCTCCACCTCGAACGGCGCGAGCTGACGAACGCGAGCCTCGCCCGCATGCTCGCCCGCTATCCACTCATGCCCCTGCAGGTCACGACCCTCATCCACTGGCAAGCGCTCAAGCTGTTCGCGAAGCGCGTCCCGTTCCATCGCAAGCCGCCATTCGTCCCCGGCGAGGGCTCGGTGCGCAGATGAGCAACGCTCGCCCTTGGCTCGCGTTCGCGAGGGAAACCATGTTTCCCCAAGCCTTTCCGCGGCCGGAGTTCGCGCGAGCGAACCTCGGCCTTGCGAGAGGTCCGCGCGCTCCCCTTTTTCCTGAGAACGTGGGGAACATCTCGGTTCCCCACACCCCTCCCCGCTCATAGGCCAAAGGTTGGCCTATGAGCACTGTCGAAAGGACACTTCGCGAGGCCCCTCCGCCACGAGGCCGAGTCCTCGAGCGAATCGCGATGTCGCTTCTGGAACGAGCACTGAAGGGCCTCGAGGCGGGGGCGCTCGAGGTGCGGCTTCCCGACGGCTCGCTCCGGCACTTCGGGTCAGGTGATCCGGCCGCCATGGAGATAAGGAGCAACCGCTTCTTTCACCGGCTAGCGAACCGAGGCGCGATGGGGCTCGGGGAGTCCTACACGGCCGGCGAATGGGACGCGGCCGACCTTCCGGCATTCGTCGCGCTCCTCCTGCGGAACGCGCGCGCCGCCCGCGAGCGCCACCCTCGTCTCGCCCGAATCCTGAACGCGCGGCCTCGCCCCAACACGCGCCAGGGCCTGCTCAGATCGCGACGGCACATCGGCTACCACTACGACCTCGGAAACGACCTCTTCCGGCTCATGCTCGACGCGTCGATGACGTACTCCTGCGCGGTCTTTGAGCACCCGGACGAGCCGCTCGCAGAGGCGCAGCGACGGAAGCTGCGCCGGGTGTGCGACAAGCTCGAGCTGACTCCGGACGACCGTGTTCTCGAGATCGGCTGCGGGTGGGGCTCTTTCGCCCTCGTCGCCGCGGGCGAGTACGGAGCGCAAGTGACAGGCCTGACCATATCGGCCGAACAGGCCGAGCTCGCCCGCGCGCGGGTGGCAGCCGCAGGGCTCTCGGAGCGCGTGACGATCCTGGAGGAGGACTACCGCGAGCATCGGGGCACCTACGACAAGCTCGCGTCGATCGAGATGCTCGAGGCGATCGGCGAACGGCAGTTCCCGACCTTCTTCGGAGCGTGCGACCGCTTTCTCGAAGACGGTGGAGCCGCGTGCATCCAGACGATCCTCGTGCCGGACGACCGCTACGACCGCTATCGCCGCTCGGCCGACTGGATCGAGCGCTATGTCTTTCCCGGTTGCCTGATCCCTTCGCTGACAGCGCTTACGAGCTCGATGGCCGGCGCGTCCCAGCTGACCGTGCGGTCCGTCGACGAGATCGGCGAGCACTACGGCGAGACGCTCAGCCGTTGGCGATCGAGCTTCTGGGATGCGATCGACGACGTGCGAGCGCTCGGCTACGACGACCGCTTCGTGAGAACGTGGGACTTCTATCTCGGCTCGTGCGAGGCAGCCTTCCGCACCGGTTGGCTGAACGACGCGCAGCTCGTGCTGGCCAGATGATCGGCCCAACCTCGTGTTAGAAGCGCTCGTTCCCGACCCCGTCGTGCGCCGCGCGATCCGTGCCAACTGCGCCCGTCGCCTTGCACGCGAGCGGCGTGGCGGCCCTTCGCGCCAGAAAGCGTTCCTCAACCAGCTGCGGGCGTCCGAAATCGCACGCCAGGTGGAGAAGCCGAACGAGCAGCACTACGAGGTGCCGGCCGAGTTCTTCCAGCTCGTGCTCGGCCCTCGGCTGAAGTACTCCTGCTGCTACTGGCCTGACGGCGTCGACTCGCTTACGGCGGCCGAGGAGGCGATGCTGGCGCTTACGTGTGAGCGCGCCGAGATCGAGGACGGGATGGAGCTCCTCGACCTCGGGTGCGGTTGGGGATCGCTGACGTTCTGGCTCGCGGAGCGCTATCCGGGATGTCGAATCCTTGCCGTCTCGAACTCCCGCACGCAGCGAGCGTTCATCGAGGGCCAGGCGCGCGAGCGCCATCTGAGCACGATCGAGGTCGTCACCGCCGACGCCAACGTCTTCGACGTCGAGCAACGCTTCGACCGGGTCGTCTCCGTCGAGATGCTCGAGCACGCGCGCAACTACGAGGCCCTCCTGGACAGGATCGCCGGCTGGCTGGAACCGGGAGGGAAGCTCTTCGTCCATGTCTTCTCGCACCGCGACCTCGCCTACGCGTACGAGTCGGGATGGATGGCCAAGCATTTCTTCACAGCCGGAACCATGCCTTCGCATGACCTCATCCCACATTTCGCAGAAAAGCTCGAGCTCGAAGAGCAGTGGGCCGTCAGCGGGCTCCACTACGCGCGGACCGCGGAGGCCTGGCTCGAGCGCACGGACGACGCCCGCGGCGAGGTTCTCGAGGTCTTGTCGAGAACCTATGGGTCGGACGCCGGGCGCCGCCTACGCATGTGGCGCATCTTCTTCATGGCGTGCGCGGAGCTCTGGGGCTACCGCTCCGGATCGGAGTGGGGAGTCTCCCACTACCGCTTCGCCAAGCCGTAGCGATCACAGCTGTGTGGTCGCAGGCCCGGGCATGCCCGGGCCCACGTCCTACAGCCGGAACTCGCCGCGCGCGACGACCACCGCGTGCCCGCCGACGGCCACCCGCTCGAGCTCGCCGTCTCGCGCGTCGGCACGCGCGAAGAGCGTCGACGGCCGCCCGATCTCGGCGCCCTGAGCGATCTCGATCCACTCCCCCCACTCGACCAGACCGTGCCGGCAGAGGTGAACGACGAGCGGGCCTGCTGCCGAGCCTGTCGCCGGATCCTCGGGAACCCCGTCCGAAGGGGCGAACACGCGCGTCTTCCAGGCCGCACCGGAGCCCGCGAAGCAGCTGACCATGACCTCGAGCTCGGTCAGAGCGGAGAAGTCCGGGCGGAGCGCTGCGACCTCTTCGAGCGAGCCGAGCGTGACGAACACGTGCCGAAGGCCGTTGTCGTACCGCTCGACGGGAAGCTGAGATTCGTCGACCCGCAATGCTTGCAGGAGGGCATCGGGCTCCGGGTACGGCTCGAGGCTCGGCAGGGGCTGGCTCATCCGGCCGAAGACGATCTTCCCGCTCCCTTCGCGTTCGAGCTCGACCGAGACGATGCCGCTCATCGTCTCCAGCTCGATCACTCCGCGCTGGAGCGAGGATGCCAGCACCCAGGCGGTGCCCAGACACGGATGCCCGGCGAACGGAAGCTCGGACTTGGGCGTGAAGATGCGGATCCGGACGGTGCCGCCCTGCTCCGGCGGCAGCACGAAGGTCGTCTCGGAGAAGCCGATCTCGAGCGCGAGCGCCTGCATCGTGTCCCCGTCGATTTCCCGCGCATCGGTGAAGACCGCTAGCTGGTTTCCCTCGAGCGGCCGGTCGGTGAAGACGTCGGCGACGACGTAGCGCAGGCTGCGCACGCGGCCACCCTACTTCGCGCGAGAGGACCGGCCGGACGTGACTATGCTCGCCGCGATGCTCGTCTTCCTCGTTCGCCACGCGCATTCCGACCCGGGTGACCCCGACGACCTCAGGCCGCTTTCCGCTCGCGGTCGGGATGAGGCACGGGCGCTCGCAGAGAGGCTCGCGAGGCACCCCACGCCGCCTCGCTTCGTTCTCTCGAGCCCCTTGCTGCGGGCGACGGAGACCGCCGAGGCGATCGCCGAGGCCGGCTCGGCCGAGCTCCAGATCGACGAGACGCTCGCTCCGGGAACGACCCTGGAGCGCCTCGCAGATGCCGTCGCAGGCGCAGGAGGCCCGGTTGCGGCCGTCTGCCACCAGCCGGACTGCTCGGAGATCGCACTCGAGCTGACAGGTAACGACCCGGGCTTTCCGCCGGGAGGCGTTGCCGAGCTCTCCATGGACGTTTAAGTGCTCCCCGCCGCAAATACGCCCATCCTTCGCGCGGCTCCGAACACTACCCATGCCGTCGTCCTCAGTCGCGCCAATATTCATGAATATTGGCGCTCCCTGCGTCCTAGGCCTGCTTGGTTCTCGCCGGCGAAGCACGGCCGTATTCACAGCGGGAAGCACTGAGTGCTCGCATGAGCAGCGCGATCGTCGCCGACGATCTCCGAAAGTCGTACGACGGGGTCGAGGCGCTACGGGGAGTCAGCTTCGAGGTTCGAGCGGGCGAGGTCTTCGGGCTGCTCGGCCCGAACGGCGCGGGAAAGACGACCACGGTCGAGATCCTCGAGGGCTACCGCACGCGCGATTCCGGCAAAGTCACCGTACTGGGGCACGATCCCGCCGCCGCGCCGCGGGCGCTCCGGGAGCGCATCGGTGTCGTACTCCAGCAGTCCGAGTTCACCCCGCTCCTGACGGTCCACGAGGTTCACCGGCTGTTCGCTGGCTACTACGAGCGCCCGCGAGACGTCGACGACGTCATCCGGCTCGTTGGGCTCGAGGAGAAGCGCGATGCACGCGTGAAGACGCTGTCGGGCGGGCAGAAGCGCCGTCTCGACCTCGGCATCGCGCTCGTCGGCGATCCCGATCTCGTCTTCCTCGACGAGCCGACCACCGGCTTCGATCCCGCTGCGCGGCGGACGGCCTGGGAGCTGATCCGGACACTCCGATCACTCGGCAAGACGATTCTCCTGACCACGCACTATCTGGACGAGGCGCAGCAGCTCGCAGATCGGGTCGCGGTGATCCAGGCCGGCAGGATCGTGAGCCTCGGAACACCGGCCGAGCTGATCGGGGATGCCCACAAGGCCGAGATTCGGTTCCAGCTGAACGGTGAGCAGGTGGTCGTCCAGACCGACGACCCCACCCTGACGTTGCACGAGCTCACCTCCGAAGCTCTCGCGAACGGCAGTCGCCTCGAGCACCTGGAGGTGCGTCGCCCTACGCTCGAGGACGTTTATCTGGATCTCGTCGGCGGCGACGAGAACGCCGAATGACGCTGCTCTTCCACCAGCTCGCGTACGAGCAACGGATCTTCTGGCGAAGCCGGGAGGCAGCGGTCTTTATCTTCATCTTCCCGCTCCTGCTCTACGTGTTGCTCGGATCCGTGTACTCGGACGAGATCGAGATCGACGGCGTGGCCGTGCCGGCAGCCGACCTCCTGCTCGCAGGACTGTTCGGGTATGGCGCGGCCAACACCGCCTTCGGAGGGCTCGCGATCATCCTCGTAGGCAGGCGCGAGACCGGGGTCCTGAAGCGCCTTCGCTCCACCCCGCTTCCGCCGGCGACGTACATCGCTGCGGTCCTCTCCTCGACGCTCCTGATCTTCGCGCTGCAGGCCCTGGCTCTCGTCCTCCTCGGGAGGTTCGTCTTCGACGCGAGCACTCCCGCGAATTGGCTCGGGTTCGCGGGGGCCGCGGTGCTCGGCGTTGTCTGCTTCGCCGGTCTCGGGGTGGGCGCGGCCTCGCTCATCCGCTCGGCCGAAGGCGTGTCGGCCGTGGTAAACGTCGTGTTGCTCCCGATGGCGTTCTTGTCAGGATCGTTCGGACCGACCGACGACTACCCCGGCTTTCTCGATGCCATCGCCGCCGTTCTCCCGCTCACGTACTTCCTCGACATCGTGGACGGCGTCTACCTCGAGGGCGAGTCGCTGTTCGCCGACCCGAAGGCACTCGGAATCGTCCTAGCCTGGGGAGCAGTGGGCCTCGTGATCGCGTTGACCCGCTTCAGCTGGATGCCGCGGGAACGGTGACGAGCATGGTGACTGTCACCCTTCGGGCGACAGTCACCAGCATTTCGCCAGCTACCGGTTCGAGAGCAGCGACAGGTAGTAGAGGAGCATCGCGACCGCCGCCAAAGCGCCCGCGACGTAGGTCCAGGCCGCAGCCGAGAGGACGCTCTTCACGCCCTCACTCTCATTCGCCGGGACGAGCCCGAGCTCGGTGAGCTGCGTCTTCGCACGCGCTGAGGCGTTGAACTCGACGGGCAGCGTCACGAGCGTGAACAGCACCGCGACCGAATAGAGCGCGACCGCGATGACGATGAAGCCGGAGATCTGGAGGAAGATGCCGCCGATAAGGAAGAGCAGCCAGATGTTCGAGGTGAACTGCACGGCGGGTGCGAGCGTGCTCCGGAACTTGAAGAACGCGTACGACTTCGCATGCTG
>JACCUU010000146.1 GCA_013811645.1 Actinomycetota bacterium
GCCGAGGCACGTGATCAGGTGCGCTGGTTCCCGGCCATGGTCTCGAACCATGTGATGGATCTGATCGAGCGCTACGGGTTCGAATCGGACATCCCCAAGGAGCTGACCGAGTTCGTCCGCGCGCGGAAGTTCTACGACTACAAGGACCACTCTCGCGTGGGAGCGAAGCACGGCGAGTTCGTCACGGACGACATCTGCGACCGCTTCTGCGTCCTCGGCACACCCGAGCAGGCCACTGCGAAGCTCAACGAGCTGGAGGCGGTCGGGGTCGACCAGTTCAACATCTACCTCATGACCGAAGGACAGGAAGACACGCTCGGCGCCTACGGACGCGACATCATCCCGCAGCTGGCAGGGGTGGCCAAATAGCGACGCCTGAGCACGAGCAGGCCGAGGCGTGGCGTGCGGCGGCCGCGGGGTGGGAGCGGCAGGCGGGACGTGCCCGCGACGCGACCCGCAAGCTCGACGAACGGCTCGTTGCGCTGCTCGAGCCTCTTCCGGGCGAGACCGTGCTCGAACTCGCGGCCGGCCCCGGTGACACCGGCTTCATGGCGGCGGAGCGGCTCGGGCCGACCGGCCTCCTCCTCTCGACGGATGTCGCTCCGGAGATGGTCGCAGCCGCGCGACGGCGTGCGGCCGAGCTCGGGATCGAGAACGTCGAGTTTCGCGTGGCGGATGCTTCCGCGATCGACCTGCCCGACGCAGCGGTCGACGGCGTGCTTTGCCGCTTCGGGGTCATGCTCGTGCCCGATCCCGGACGTGCGCTCACCGAGATCGCCCGTGTGCTGCGGCCGAAGGGTCGCGTTGTGCTCGCGGTCTGGGCGCCCTCGGACGCCAACGACTGGATGACGGCAGCCGGCCGCTCGGCGCTGGAGTTGGGCCTCTCTGAACGTCCCGATCCAGCCGCCCCGGGACCTTTTCGCCTCGCCGACCCCAGCGAGCTTCGTCGACTCGTGAGCGGAACCGGTCTCCGAGTCGAAGCGCTCGAGGAGGTCCCGATTGTCTGGCGCGCGGCTTCTCTCGACGACTGGTGGAGGGCGGTTCAGGATCAATCGCGCATGCTCTCGACCCTCCTCGAGAGCGCCGAGCCACAGGAAGCGAAAGCCTTGCGTGCCGGAGCGGAGCGACGATTGGAGAAGTACGTCGCGAGCGACGGCTCGCTCGAGGTACCCGGCCTCGCACGTGCGCTTCTGGGAGTTCTCGACTAGAAGATCGTCTTGCCGAGCGCGCTGGCGACGAGCTCGACCGCGGTCAGCGCTGTGGTGTTCTCACGGTCGAGAATCGGATTCACCTCGACGACCTCCAGCGAGCCCGCGAGCCGCGACTCGGAAACGAGCTCGAGCGCGAGGTGTGCCTCGCGGTACGTGAGCCCGCCGCGCACGGGAGTTCCGACGCCCGGCGCGACGACGGGATCGAGAACGTCCATGTCGAACGAGACGTGGACGAATCCACCACCTGCGACGCGGTCCAGCGACTCGCGGATCGCCCGCTCGATGCCGATCCTGTCGATCTCGCTCATCGTGTACACGCGCACTCCGGCGTCTCGAAGCAGCCGTCGCTCGCCCTCGTCGAGCTGGCGTGTGCCGATCAGCGCAACGCGCTCGGGCGCGACCGCGGGAAGCGGCCACGCGTCGCTCTCGAACTCCGAGCCCGCGAGGCCCAGCGCAGCCGCGAGAGCCATCCCGTGGACGTTCCCGCTCGGGCTGGTCTCGGGTGTGTTGATGTCGGAGTGCGCGTCGATCCAGAGCACCCCGCCCGATCCGTGCGCGGCCGCAAGCCCGCCGAGAGTCCCCAGCGCTACCGAATGGTCTCCTCCGAGAACAAGCGGTATCTCACCGCCCGTCGAGGACTCGGCCACAAGAGCCGCGATCCGCGAGCAGGTCTCCTTGATTGCCGGGAGAAAGCGTGCGCTCTCATCTTCCAAAGCGGTGGCTTCCGGCTCGGGGCTCTCGACGTTGCCGAGGTCCCGCACCTCGTACCCAAGACTCCGAAGCCGCTCCTCGAGGCCCGCGGCCCGCATGGCCGAGGGTCCCATGTCGACGCCTCGCCGACCCTGGCCGAGGTCGAGGGCTGCGCCGATGATTGCAATGGGTCGCTGTGCGTTGTGATCCACAGTGCGAACGCTAACGTGGAGCACGGCTACACCGCGCTGCCGCGGCGAGGTAGCTCAGCTGGTAGAGCACACGGCAACAGAGATCGCGAGTAGGGCCTCCCGGCCGGCAAAGCCGGCCTCCGGCCGGACCGCTGAGTCGAGCAGGGCTCTGGGGACGCTGGGGTCAGGCTTCAGCCTGACCTTGATGTTGGGTGTGCGCCGCCCGAGCCAAGCTACACTGCGCTGCCGCGGCGAGGTAGCTCAGCTGGTAGAGCACACGGCTGAAAACCGTGGTGTCGCCGGTTCAAGTCCGGCCCTCGCCACCTCGATTCAGCTGATCCGGATACCGTGCATCACGGGCCTGGTGGTTTTCCTGGTCGTCGCGCCCACGGTGCCCGGACAGGTCGACGCGGGGAATCTATAGTCGTAACACGCTTCTCTCTCGACCCGGCGAGTCCCTCGTGGCGTCGGGCGCAGGTCTCGTCGTCGACTGTAGTTCCGGTCCCGTCCATCGCTGGACGGGCCCGTCCGTCCCTGCTCAATAGCTCCTGTTAGCGTCGCCGCGATGGATCTCGCGTTCCTCCCGGCAATCGAGCAGGCGCGGCTCGTCCGAGACAAGAAGGTCTCCGCGGTGGAGCTTGCCGAGCTGTATCTCGAGCGAATCGCCCGGCTCGATCCGGAGCTCAACTCGTTCGTCACCGTCTGCGGCAACGAAGCACTCGAAGACGCGAGAGTCGCAGACGCCTCCGCGGACGAGCGCCCGTTTCGCGGCGTCCCGATCGCAGTCAAGGACCTGACCGCGACCGCGGGGATCCGCACCACCTACTCGAGTCGCGCATTCGCCGACAACATTCCCGACTTCGACACCGCGGTCGTTCGGCGGCTCCGTGAAGCCGGCTTCGTGATCCTCGGCAAGACGAACACACCGGAGTTCGGCACGGTGGCATTCACCGAGTCGGAGCTGAACGGCAACACCCGGAACCCCTGGAACCCAGAGCGCACGCCCGGCGGCTCGAGCGGAGGGGCTGCCGCGGCGCTTGCAGCGGGACTTTTGCCGCTCGCACACGGCACCGACGGGGGCGGCTCGATCAGGATTCCCGCTTCCTGTTGCGGAGTCTTCGGTCTCAAGCCGTCGCGAGGACGGGTCTCCACAGCGCCGTTCCCGTCGCTCGAGGGCCTCTCGACTTCGGGCCCGATCAGCCGCTCCGTCGCGGATGCCGCAGCTCTGCTCGACGTCTTGTCCGGCTACGAGCCGGGTGATCCCTGGTGGGCACCGCCGCCCGAGCGGCCGTTCGCAGACGAGCCTGGCACTCCGCCTGGCCGCCTGCGGATTGCGGTCACCGCCGAGCCGCCGATCGAGGCGACCGTCCACGCCGACTGCACCACTGCGTTGCAAGGGGCCGCAGATCTGCTCTCGAGCCTTGGCCACGATGTCTTCGAGGCGACACCTCCGTGGACTGGTGCGGGGCTGCTCGACGCCTTCATCGCCGTCTGGCAGGTCGGCCCGGCGCTTTACCCCGTCGACTCGGAGCTCCTGACCCCGTTGAACCGCGGC
>JACCUU010000048.1 GCA_013811645.1 Actinomycetota bacterium
ATCGCCGAGCTGCAGCACGGCGACACGGCGGCCGGCCTCTTCGAGCGGGCCGACGGAGCGCTGTACCGTGCGAAGGACCTCGGCAAGGATCGGGCCGACGTCTCGCGCAGCGCGGATCGCCCTTAGCGCACTCCTACGTCGCGGGCTGCGCGACGAGCTTCGGCGCCTGGGTCGGAGCAGGCACGCCGCCCGCCTGTTCGATCGTGATCGCGACGACGGCTCCCGGCCTGATCGCCACCGACAGGGGCACCATCGTCTCGGCGCCGGCGAACACCGCGGCCGAGGCAGGCGCCTTGGCATTCGGCTTGATGACCCACGCCTGGTAGGCCTTCCCGGCCGGGGCAACTCCGAGCCCGTCGAGAATCAAGACCCCGCGGCCATTCGCTCCGAGGGCGAGGATGATCCGGCCACCCGAGTTGGCGATGGGCATCCGCTTCGTGCTCGACTTCGCGAGGAGCGAGATGGCTTCGTCCATCTCGGACATCGTCGTCTGGACGGCTTCGGTGGAGTCGTCGGAGTCGAGGCTCGAGACGAGGGCCGTGGTGCCGAGGGCGATCGCGGCCACGCCCACCAGCGCCGCGAGCGTGATGAGCGCCGCAGTCGAAGCCCGGCGCTTGGGCGGAAGCTCGAGCGGCCCGAGGGTGCTCGTCCGCGAAGGACTCGAGCCGGGGCCGGGCACCGAAGTGGCCGACCCGTTCGTGTCGGGACGCGCGACCGCCGTCGGGGGTGCCGCCTCCACGGACGCGACCATAGTGAGGGTCTCGGCCGGAGGTTCAGACGCATACGGTGCGGGCTCGAAGCGCGCGGACGGGAATGTCGAGCCGGAATCCGGAGCCGGCAGCGGAGCGGAGATGGGCTTCCAACGACGGGAGCGAACACGATGAACGACGTACGCCGCCGCCACAACCGCCCCGAGAACGATCAGCGTTCGAATTCCACGCAGTCCTTCCACCTCCTCCGATCAAGCCCTCGTTGGGAATGCCGACCGGTCGACGCGATACTACTACGCTCGGGAACCACCGAAGAGGAAGGGGAAGTCTGGAGATGACGATCGCGGTCTACGCGGCCTCCGTTGCGCTCGCAGTGGCGTGCATCGTCCTCCTCTTCGTCGCCGTCCGGCGCCTGCTGGGCCGGCAAGAGGAGATCGTGACTGTGATGCTCCGGCGGTTCGACGACAGGCTCGCCGAGTTCGCCCAGACCCTGAACGACGCCGTCAACCGCCCGCACCCGCCGCCTGTGCTGGTAGCCGAGGATGAAGCTCACGCGATTCCAGAACACGGCGTCATGCGGTTGCTCGAGCTCGCCAAGGAGCGCATGTCGGCGGACGCCGCGGTCGCAGTGGTCTCCGCGCCGAGCAAGGAGCCGATGCTCGCGACCGTTGGACTTTCGCAGGCCGAAGTTGCCCAGGTCGGACGCATGGGCGTTCCCGACTACCGAGGGGCGAGGGCGCTCCAGGTCGCCTTCAACGGCGAAGCCGCCACGCCTCCCGGAAGCACGCCCATCCGATCCGGTCTCGCCGTGCCGCTGCTCGACGTCGAAGACGGACAGGGGATGCTCGCCGTGCTCACGCGCGCACCCGACCGTCGTTTCAGCGAGCTCGACATCACGACGCTCGAGGATGTCGTGAGCGGAACGCGACCCGCGCTCGAAGCGTCTCTCGAGCTACGCGAGCCCGATGCCGTGCCCGAGCTCGACCCTCTCACAGAGCTGTACGACCGTCGCGCGTTTCACGCACTTCTCGACCGCGAGCTCGGCCGCGCGCGAGGACGACGCGAGCCGCTGGCCCTACTCATGCTCGATGTCGACCGGCTCACGACGATCAACGCGCGCATCGGTCATCTCGCGGCCGACGACATCCTCGTGCAGATCGCATCCTTGCTTCGTGACGTCGCCGGCCATGACGACCTTCCCTGCAGGATCGGCGGCGGCCGGTTCGGAGCGCTCGTCCCCGGTGGCGACACCCGCGAGGCCGAGCGGCTGTTCGAGCGCTTGCAGGCGAAGCTGCGCGAGCAACCCTTCGCCGAGATCGGGATCGTCACGATCTCGGCAGGCGCGACGGAGCTCATGCAGAGCGATGACGCCGCCGCGCTTCTCGGCCGCGCCGATGCGGCTCTCGGGCTGGCGAAGGTGTCCGGACGCGACACCGTTGTCGCCGCTGCTCATCACGCTGCCTAGCTGGCGCGCGAGATCCCTAAAGGCGACCGCGTCGCGGCCGCGACGCTGTTCGTTCGCCAGCGGTCAGCGGACCGCCCCGCCGTCCATCCCAACTTCGTGCATGGAGAGAAACGGTGCGAAGCCCGAGAGTGACACCACCCCGTGCTCCGGTAGCCGGTCTCGCTCGCACACGAGCTTGCTCTGCGCGCCCTTCTGTTGGCGGATCGTCCAGGCGACGTAGGCGTCGGCCCGCCGTTCGCTCGTGAGCTCGCGGACGATGGCCGGCCGTGCGGTGGCGAGGGGCACGGCGCCGAGCGACGACGCGTCCTCGAGGGCGCGCACCGTGAACACCCCTTCCGCGGTCCGCAGCTTCACCGTTCGGCCGCTGGCCAGCTCGAACACGGTGGGCGGAGCGGACGTCGCGAGAGCGAGCCCGGTTCCCTCCGGCAGCCAGCTCGGCGCCGGTGAGACGACGAGCCCTCGCGCGGGAGCAGCGGCGAACGTGGTCCGAAAGCGCGTGACGTCGGCGGTAGACGGCCTCGGGGTGACGAGACGCTCCTGAATTTCGGCGCGACGAAGCTCGTCGCCGATGATTCCGCGTGCAACGGAGAGGCTCGCGCCGTCCTCGGCAAGAGCAGCTCGATACGCCGCCCCGCTCCCGCCGAACCGAGCAGCGATGATCCGTCGCTCCATGGCGAGGATCTGCTCCGTTTTCACCACCGCTCGCTGACGCTCGACTGCTCGCACGACGAGAGCGGTGAGCGCGAGCTCGCGATCGCCCGTCATCTTCGCCAGCGCCGCGACAGCGGAGGCGGTGAGCGCTTGTCCGTCGTACACGCAACGGACTCCGGCAGGAAGGTCGATCTGGCCGGTCCGCCGGTCGGAGTCGAGCTCCTCGCCGAGGACCTCGGGCGCGTCGCAGAGATCTGGATCCCGCGCCCAGAGCCAGACGCACGCCGCAAAGGTCTTGTCCGGGTCGTTCGAGCGCTCGTTGCGCTGCGCCCAGCCCCACGACCAGACGTGGGTAAGGCGGAGCTCGCGGGAAACCTGCTCGGCTGCGAACGCCTGCCACTTCGCCACGTCGAACCACCGTGAACGCGGCTGCAATCCCTCGCGCCCGCCCGAGCCGGCCCCGGTTTGGAAGCCGATCATGAGACCGACGCGCGACGGCGGGATGCCGATCGAGAACAGCTTCGCCGCGGACGACCGATAGCCCGTGCGCAGGCGACGCGACCCGTCGACCGCGCCGTCACGCCAGATCAGGTTCGCGTTCGCGTACTTCTCGAGGACGATGTCGGACACCTGCCCGATCGCCCGCCACCACACGCCGGCGTCCCCGCCGGTGAAGGGCTCACTCGACACGAGCAGCGCCGGCCGGCCCCCGCGCTCGGAAAGACGGGTCACGAAGCGGAGGACGTTCGCGCGGTAGCGCTCTGCGGTCGGGGTCAGCGGTGTCGGCAGCGAGGCGCCCCAGAGCTCGTTGAGGGCGATCAGCGGCCGCTCACATCCGCTCACCGACACCGCGTACTCGAAGAGCGAGTCCGCGCGGCGCTGCATCGAATCCGGATCCGCGGGCTCCGACGGGGTTCCGACGCGCTTGCGGAGGTACATGTCCCAGTGCACTGTCGCGGCCCCGGCGCCGCGCGCCTCTGCGGCGAGGTCGGGACCCCCGGTGGCCACGATCACGCCCGGCCGCGCGAAGCGTTCGCGCCAGAAGGTGACGGAGCCGTCCGCGAAGTCGATCCATGCAGGGGGCTGCGGATCGGCGACCCCGCAGGAGAGCTCGTCGGGCCGTGCCGCCGCAGAGCCGACGAGGGCAGCGGGGACGCCGAGAAGACACAGAGCTGCGACGAGAAGCCGTTTCACGATCGGCTAGAGGTAGCAGAAAGAGTTGACGGAGCGTACGAGGTCGGGTGAGCCAGACCTCCTGCGCCCTGGTCGGAGAGAAAGGGGGTCTGGCTGAAGCCAGACCCCCTTGGCGCTCCTTCGGTCGGGAAGGCCGGGGGTCGGGCTACAGCCAGACCCCGGCCCGTCCTACGACTCGTCTTCCGCCGGAGTCTCGAGCTCGGCGACGTCGCCGTCGCCGGCCGCCGGCAGGCCCTCGTCGAACGGAAGGCCGAGCGCGTCGAGATCGAACCCGTCGCCCTCGCCGATCTCCTCGAGCGCGGCCAGGAGCTCCGCCTCGGCCTCCGGTCGCGCGAACGTCACCGGAAGTGGCTCGGTCGGCTCGATCGAGATCTGCCGGTACTGCTTGAGCCCGGTCGCCGCGGGGATGAGCTTGCCGATGATCACGTTCTCCTTCAGGCCGAGCAGACGATCGGTCTTGCCCTCGATGGCCGCGTCGGTGAGCACCTTGGTCGTCTCCTGGAACGACGCCGCCGAGAGGAAGGACTCGGTAGCGAGCGAGGCCTTCGTGATCCCGAGAATGATCGGATCGAAGGTCGCCTGCTCGCCCTTCTCCTTCTTCACGCGCAGGTTCTCGCGCTCCAGGACGACGCGGTCGACGAGCTGTCCCGGCAGGAGCGCAGTCTCTCCTGCGCTCTCGACGCGCACCTTCTTCAGCATCTGGCGCACGATCAGCTCGATGTGCTTGTCGTGGATCTCGACGCCCTGCGACTTGTAGACGTTCTGCACCTCACCGACGAGGTACAGCTCGATCGCAGTTGCGCCCTTGAGCGAGAGCAGGTCGGTCGGGTTCAGCGAGCCCTCGTTCAGCGCATCGCCGGATTCGACCAGCTGCCCGGTCGCGACCTTGAGCCGCGTCCGCCGCGGGAAGGCGTACTCCTTCGGATCCGGTAGCTCGCCCTTCTCGTCGATCGCGGTCGGGGTGATCGTCACCTTGATCGTCCGCTCCGAGTCGTCGACGTCGACCTTGCCCGCCACGTCGGTGAGCGTCCCGGCACCCTTCGGGTTGCGCGCCTCGAAGATCTCGACGACACGCGGGAGGCCGTGGGTGATGTCCGCTCCGGCCACGCCGCCCGTATGGAACGTGCGCATGGTGAGCTGCGTGCCCGGCTCCCCGATCGACTGCGCGGCGATGATCCCGACCGCGTCGCCGATCTCCGCAGGCCCGCCCGTGGCCAGGAACGTGCCGTAGCAATAGCGGCAGAGCCCGTACTCGCTGCGGCACTTGAGAACCGACCGGACTGGAATGGTGGCCGTGGTTGCATACTCGCCAAACTCGTCGACCAGCTTGCGGAGGCCGCTCATCGTGATCTCCTCGCCCTTCGAGATGACCAGGACCTTGCCCGGCTTCCCGTCCTTGATCGGCTTCATGATGTCGAGTGCGGCAACTCGGCCGGCGACGCTCTTGTTCGGAGACTCGTCGAGGATGAGAGCGAGATCGACGTACTCCTTGGTGCCGCAGTCGCTCGGGTTCTTGCCCGGCTGGTCGCGGATGATGACGTCCTGGGAGACGTCCACGAGCCGCCGCGTGAGATACCCCGAGTCAGCCGTGCGGAGCGCCGTGTCGGCGAGGCCTTTGCGGGCACCGTGCGTCGAGATGAAGTACTCGAGCACCGTCAGGCCTTCCATGAAGTTGGCCTTGATCGGCCGCGCGATGATCTCGCCCTTCGGGTCGGCCATGAGGCCCCGCATGCCCGCGAGTTGGCGGATCTGGTTGAAGGATCCGCGTGCGCCCGAGTTGGCCATCATGTAGATCGGGTTCGTCGGCGAGAGGTTCGCCATCATCGCGTTGGCCACCACCTCGGTCGCCTCGGTCCAGATCGCCACGATGCGCTCGTCGCGCTCCTCCTCGGTCATGAGACCGCGGTCGTACTCGCGTCCGACCTTGGACACTTCCTCCTCGAACCGGGCGAGGATCTCCTCCTTGGAGCCCGGGATGACGATGTCGTTCTTGGAGATCGTGATCCCGGCGCGAGTCGCGAACCTGAAGGTGAGCGACTTGATCACGTCGAGCGCGGCCGCGATCGTGTTCGGCCCGTAACGCTCGACAAGATCGCCGATGAACTGGTCGAGCTCACGCTTGGTGAGCGTCCGGTTGAGGAACGGATGGTCCTCCCCTTCACCGCCGGTCGCGTCGTGCAGCGCACGCTCGACCTCGGCGTTGAAGATGACCCGGCCGGGAGTCGTCAGCAGGCGCTCGTCGCCCCACTCGTACTCGATCGGATCCTGGAAGCGCATCTGCTCGGCCTCGACCGCGAACTCGACGTCCTCCTCCGTGCGGAAGCGCGAAAGACCGTTCTTCTTCAGCGTCTTCGCCAGGTCGGCGGCGGTCATCGAATCCAGGTCGTACTCGCAGTAGGTCAGGAAGTAGGCGCCGAGCACCATGTCCTGCGTCGGCGTGGCCAGAGGTCGCCCGCTCGCCGGCGAGAGGATGTTGTTGGCGGAGAGCATCAGCACGCGCGCCTCGGCCTGCGCCTCTGCCGAGAGCGGCAGGTGCACGGCCATCTGGTCACCGTCGAAGTCGGCGTTGAACGCGTGGCAGACCAGCGGATGAACCTGGATCGCCTTCCCTTCGACGAGCACGGGCTCGAAGGCCTGGATGCCCAGTCGATGCAGCGTCGGCGCGCGGTTCAAGAGCACCGGATGCTCGGCGATGACCTCCTCGAGAACGTCCCACACCTCGGGGATCATCGACTCGACCATCTTCTTCGCCGCCTTGATGTTCTGGACGGCCTTGCGCTCGACCAGCCGGCTCATGATGAACGGCTTGAAGAGCTCGAGGGCCATGATCTTCGGCAGGCCGCACTGGTGCAGCTTCAGCTTCGGGCCGGCGACGATGACCGAGCGACCCGAGTAGTCGACGCGCTTTCCGAGCAGGTTCTGCCGGAAGCGTCCCTGCTTGCCCTTGAGCATGTCGGAGAGCGACTTGAGCGGGCGGTTGCCCGGGCCCGTCACCGCACGTCCGCGCCGGCCGTTGTCGAACAGCGCGTCGACGGCTTCCTGCAGCATCCGCTTCTCGTTGTTGACGATGATCTCCGGCGCGCCCAGGTCGAGCAGCCGCTTGAGCCGGTTGTTCCTGTTGATCACCCTGCGATAGAGGTCGTTCAGGTCGCTCGTGGCGAACCGTCCGCCGTCCAGCTGAACCATCGGCCTGAGCTCCGGCGGGATCACCGGCACGGCCTCGAGGATCATCCACTCGGGCTTGTTGCCCGACTTGATGAAGGCTTCGACGACCTTGAGCCGCTTGATCG
>JACCUU010000178.1 GCA_013811645.1 Actinomycetota bacterium
AGCCTTCACGATCGCACTCAGCCGCGGAGCCGAGCTACTCGCCCGCCTCACGGAAGAGGACGTTTCCTGGCCGGAGGCGAGCGTCTTTCAGGTCGACGAACGCATCGCGCCTCCCGATCACGAGGACCGGAACGTGACGCAGCTCGATGCATTCCTCCCCCGTCGGGTATTCCGCCCGATGCCGGTCGAGGAGCCGGACCTCGAGACTGCGGCCGCACGCTACGCAAGCGAGCTTCCCGGAGCCATCGGCCTCGTTCATCTCGGCCTCGGCCCGGACGGGCACACGGCGTCGCTCGTCCCCGGCGATCCTGTCCTCGACGTCACCGATGAGCTCGTCGCCGTCACGCAGGAGTACCAGGGGCATCGCAGGATGACGCTCACCTATCCAGCGCTCGAGGCGGCTCGCGAGATCGTGTGGCTCGTCACCGGGGAAGAGAAGCGTGACGTCCTCGCACGGCTGCTGGCGCGGGACACGACGATTCCGGCCGCGCGCATAGCCAATACCCACCAGCGGATCATCACCGACAGCGCCACCGTCTCCGGGGGATCGTGACAAGCCACGCACCGCGAGGCTGACCAGATTCGCGCCGGTGCTCGTGAGGACGCGGAGGAGCTGCTCCGCGTTGCGAAAGACGAGGCGGGCCAGGTGCACCGCGACGCGGCGGCGTATGAGAGCGATACGCGTTCCGCGGTCGACTCGTACGCGACGAATCGGCGTCGCGAAGCCGAGCAGCAGGTCCATCAGCAACTCGCCGACGCCGAAGGCCAAGCGCGTGCAACTCGCGAGGCCGCCGAGGAGATGGCACGCAGGATCGAGGAGGAGGCTCGACTTCGGGGCCAGACGCTGCGCGAGGAGTCGAAGGCGGTCGAGGAGCGGCTCAAGAATGCGCTCATCGGTTTGCATCGCATGACCGCGCAGCTGGAGGAGCTCGTGGGTACGCCGACGCCGCCTCAGGCCGACGGGGAGTCCCTCGCCGACGCGCTCAAGCCCTACGGTCAACGCGACGGGGAGCTACAACCGCTCCTCGAGGAGCGCTAACCGGCGACTAGTGCGTAGGGCGGCCGCCTCGCGTCGCCGACCGGACTCTCTATCCGAGCAGCGATCGTGCGGTCGCGCGGAGCATCTCGACGCCGAGCTCGAGGTCGTTCACCGCGATGCGCTCGTTCGCCGAGTGCACGAGCTTCGCCGCGTCCACGGCGTCCATCTCCTTGATCGGGAAGAACCCGTACGCGACAGTGCCGTACGCCTCGCGCAGGTAGTGGCTGTCGGTGAAGCCGGGACAGGCGATCGGCGCGAGTCGCGCGCCGGGCTCGATTCCGGAGGTGAAGCTCTCGATCGCGCCCCAGAGCGGCGTCTCGAGAGCAGAGCGTGTTCCCCCGCTCGCGCTGATCCACTCGAGCTCGTAGTCGCCGTCGCCGAGCGCCGCGCGAATCAGCAGCTCCGCGTCGGCGGGCGTTTGCTCCGGGAGCAGCCGGCAGTCCACGGTCACCTCGCAGAGCGCGGGAATCACGTTCACCTGGTGCGACGCATCGATCATCGTCGGCGACAGCGTCAATGCGAGGAGGGGCTGGACGAGCGCGGGAAGCGTGGGGTCCAGCGCGTGCGCACGGGCGAGCGCTTCCTCGACCGGAGGCGTCTCGCCGAGCACCGCCTCGAGGAACCCGCGGGCCTCCGGGATCAGCTGCGGCGTGGGCTCGTAGGCGCCGAGCGCCTCCACGTACCGCGCAGCCTTGACGAGCGCGTTGTCCGCGATGCCGGGCATGGAGGCATGACCGCTGCGGCCATGCACGCGAAGCTTGAACGGCGCAGACATCTTCTCGGCGGTCGCGCACAGGTACACGGGCTTCCCACCGAGAACGAGCCGGTCGCCCGCTCCCTCGTTGACCGCGTAGTCGCAGCGCGCGGCCTCGGGATGCGCTTTTACCAGCCAGCGGAGTCCGTAGCCGTCGTCTCCGCCGGCGCCCCCGACCTCCTCGTCGGCAACGACGACGAGGACGAGGTCGCCCGAGGGGACGAAGCCCTCGCGCAGTAGCGAGGCGAAGGCCACCGCCGAGGCAGCCACCTGGCCCTTCATGTCGAGCGCTCCGCG
>JACCUU010000190.1 GCA_013811645.1 Actinomycetota bacterium
TCTGGCCGATCGAGAGCTGGATCGAGTCGCCGGGGTTCCAGGCACGGTCCCAGTCGCTCTCGAAGGTCTTCCAGCGCCAATCGGGGGTCGGGAGCAGCCCCTCTTCCTCGCCGCCGATGTCGAGCCCGGTCGCAGCTCCGAAGCCGAAGCGGCGGGCCCACTGCTGCATGCGCGTCCGTCCGTCCTTTCCACGCTGGTAGAAGCGATCTCCGATCTCGTAGAAGTACGTGTCGCAGGACTCGGCGAGCGCCTCGGCGAGCGTCATCGGGCGATCGACGTTCGGGTTCCAGTTCTGAAACCGCTGCCGGTCGAGCCCGTAGTACGCGACGGGCGAGCACTGGAGCGACTCGTAGGCGGAGAAGACGTGCTCCTGCATTCCCGCCAGAGCGGTGACCGGCTTCCACGTCGAGCCGGGCGGATAGAGGCCGGCGAGCGCGCGGTTCAAGCCCGGCGAGTTGGCCCGGCGCGCCGCCTCCTCATCGAAGAGCGGCTCGAGCTTCTTCGGATCGACTCGTCCGACGTAGACCGAGGGCTTGTAGGTCGGCGCGGAGGCAATCGCGAGTACAGCGCCGTCGCGCGGGTCGAGCGCGACGATCGCGCCGCCGTCCGCCGCCCAGTTGTCGGTCTGGTGCGCGAGGTCGATTCCGTATTGGAGCGCCTCCTCGGCCGCGCGTTGCAGCCGGATATCGAGCGTCAGTCGCAGTGCGTAGCCCGCCCGGGGCTCGCGACGCAGCTCGATATCGCTCACCTGGTTTCCGAGCGAGTCGACACGGATCTGGGCGCGGCCGTCCTCACCGCGGAGATACGTGTCGAACGCGGCCTCGATGCCGGCCTTGCCGACCCGGTCCCCTGCGCGGTATCCGTCACGTCGAAGCTGTTGCAGCTCCTCCGGCGAGACCTCTCCGACATGGCCGAGGATGTGAGCGGCGAGGGTGTTGTACTCGTAGTTGCGGAGGTAGATCTGAGCGATCTCGACACCGGGGAACTCGGCCTGGTGCTCGTAGAGGTAGTTGACCTGCTCCTCGCCGACAGACGTCTTCACGGTGATCGGGGTCAATGGATCTTCGAGTCCCTCCTCCACTTCGCGTGCAAGCGCTTTCGCGGGCACGTTGAGAACGCGAGCGAGTCGTTCTATGAGCTCCTGCCTCCCCTCCTTCGGCATGTCTCCGACCCAGAGACGAACGGCAGTGCCCGCGACGTTCGAGACGATGGCACGACCCTGCCGATCCAGGATCGGCCCGCGGGGCGCCTCGACCCGTACGAGCCGAAGCTGGTTGTTCTGCGCCGCGTTCAGGTACTCGTCGCCGGAGAGGACCTGGAGCGACCAGAGTCGCAGGAAGAGCACGGCGAAAACGAGCAGCGCGACCCCGCCGAGCACACCCACCCTCAGCGCGAGCGCCGGGGTGAGCCGGTGCGGCTCGCGCACGCGTGGATCGGGCGGAAGGAAGCGCTCGGAGGACGACCGGCGCTCGTTGTAGCCGCCGTCAGACAAGAACTTCGACCTCCGGCGACCGCTCGAACCGCTCGGGCTCGCGGACGCTCGCGCGAACGAGGGCGTACACGGGCAGCGCCAACAGCAGATTCAGGAGAAGCGTTGGCGCGAGCGACGTGACGAGTGCATGCCGCGCGACCACCTCCGACCCGAGCATGTAGTGCAGCACGAACGCAAAGGCGCCGGCAAGCACCGTGATCACTCCGACGGCGAGGAGTGGAGCCAGGCGACGGCCGCGGCCGGTGGTCTCGACGTAGCGGCCGGCCCAGAATCCGGCGAGGGTGAGAACCAGGGAGGTGATCCCAAGGGTCTCGAGCGTCAGGAGATCCACGACGAGGCCGGCGGTGAAGCCGTACGCGGCGCCCGGGATGGATCCCCGCAGCAGTCCCACCGAGACCACGACGATGAGCAGAAGATCGGGCGCTCCGCCACCGATGACGAGTGACGACACGATGACGGCCTGAAGCATCGCCGCGACGAAGACCGCGGCCGACGCACGGGCAACGGCTCCGCCGGTCACGACGGGCGCTCCGTCGGCACGAGCACGAGAACGGCGTCGAGCGAGCCGAAGTCGACGTAGGGGTCGACCTGCAGCTGCTGGAAGAGATCGGTGTCCGTCTGGCCGACGCTCGAGACCTCGCCGATCGGGATTCCTTTCGGGTAGAGCGAGCTCAAGCCGCTCGCGCGCCAGCCCGCGGTCACGACGTCGTCGCCGACCTTGATCACGTCCTGCTTGCGGACGCGGTCGAGAACGAGAGTCTCACGGGTTCCGCGTGCGTGGCGGACGATGCCTTCGGCGCGGGTCGGCAGGTTCACCGCGGATACCGCAGCCCCTTGATCGGTGAGGAGCTGCACACG
>JACCUU010000213.1 GCA_013811645.1 Actinomycetota bacterium
GTCCTCCTCGAGCAGCGCGGGGAACTGGGCGAGAGAGGAAACGACGATGTCCGGGGAGGCCTCGGCGCTCTCGAGCGACTCCGGGCGGAACTTTCCGGTGCGCACGAGCGCCGTTCGCATCCCGAACAGGCGTGCGCCGCGGATGTCCGATTCGATGTCGTCGGTGACGAGCCAGGTCAGCTCGGGCTCCGCGTCGAGGACGTCCAGCGCGGCCGCGAAGTAGGACGGGCTCGGCTTCCCGAGCACGGTCGCCTCGACGCCGGTTGCGTACTCGAGCCCCGCCACGAAAGCGCCTGAGTCGAGCATCGGCCCGCGGCTCGTCTGCCACCACTTGTTCTTGTGCAGGCAGTAGAGCGAGGCGCCAAGCTGGATCTCGCCGAACGCCCGCGCCAGGTTCATATAGCTGAACACCTGGTTCGGCTCCAGCGTCTCGTCGCACCCTCCGATGAGCACCGCATCGGAGTCGTGGCCCACGAGCTCGAGACCGTCGAGATCGGGGACGATCGACGTCATTGCGAGAGCGAGCACCCGCTTCCCGGCAAGCTCTCGCGCGGCGGCGCCTGCGGGTGTCTGCAGCTCGAGGTCCTCCAGCGCGAACTCCATGCGACGAAGCTCCTCGGCCAGGCGTGCACGAGGGCGGGTCGAGTTGTTCGAGACGAAGCGGAGCGCATGTCCTGCCTCGCGCAACGCGGCGACCGCTTCGACGGCGCCAGGGATCGGCTCTCCCGAGACGTGGAGCACGCCGTCGATGTCCAGCAGAATGCATGCCATGGAGCGTGAGTCTACGAGCCGTAGGCTCGCCGGAGGCGGCCCAGGAGCGAAGGTGCCGGCTTCGCCGGCGGCGGAGCGGATACGCGTCACACGCTCCGTCTCCCTGCCGGTTTCGGAGATCGAGCTCCGGGTCTCGCGCTCGAGCGGGCCGGGCGGCCAGCACGCCCAGAAATCCTCCACACGCGTCGAGGCAGTCCTCGACGTCGAGTCGACGACGGCGCTTTCGAACGTCCAGAAGCGCCGGGTAACCGCGAAGGCAGGGCCGGTGTTGCGCGCGATTGCGCAGGACGAGCGGAGCCAGGCACGAAACCGAGAGCTCGCGGTCCAGCGCCTCGTCGAGAAGCTCCGGCAAGCGCTCGCTGTCCCCCGCCGCCGGGTGGCCACGAAGCCGACCAAGACCGCGCGTGAGCGTCGGCTCGAGTCGAAGCGTCGTCGCGCCAGGACGAAAAAGCTTCGTCGGCCACCGTCAGGCGACTAGCAGCAGCATGGAACCACCCGACGGACGAGCTCGCGTTCCTTACAGTGCCTGTCCCTGTAAGCGTGAAAAGTGCGCGCCGATTTGTGCACAGGTTCATCGGCCGATTGAGCCGGTGCCTGCGTAGGATCGAGGCGTGGACGTAGCCAACCTCGCCGCGCTGCTTCCGGAGCTTCCGACCGCGCGCACGCAGCTGCTCGACAACCTCGGGCGCATTCGTCGCGAGGTCGGCCCGATCACGCCGGAGCTGTCGGATGCGCTCGCCGACCACATGAACATCCGCCGTGGCGAGGTGCACGAGGTCGTGTCGTTCTACTCCTTCCTGCAGGTGCCGGCCGACGCAGTCCGCGTCTGTACCGGGCCGATCTGTGACTGCTACGGCGCACGCAAGCTCCTCGCCAGCACGCCGGGAGCGATCGAGGTCGCCTGCCTCGGCCACTGCGATCTCGCCCCCGTCATGACGCGCGGCGACGAGATCGTTCCCGAGGTCACGTACTCGACGAACGACGGCCCGGCGATCGGACTCGCGCGACGCGACGACACACTCGCCGACTACAAAACGCGTGGCGGCCTGGAGCTCGTCTCGAAGCCGCTCTCGCCCGAATGCATCGTCGGGGAGCTCAAGGCTTCGGGGATCACGGGGTACGGCGGTGCCGGCTTCCCGACAGGGATCAAGTGGGAGGCCGTCTCGCGTGAACCAGGCCCGCGCTTCGTCGTCGTCAACGCGGACGAAGGCGAGCCCGGGACGATCAAGGATCGCTACGTGCTGGAGCTCCGGCCGCATCTCTTCGTCGAGGGCGTCCTCATCGCGATGCAGTTCGCCGAGGCGACCGAAGGGCTGATCTATCTGCGCGAGGAGTACGCGACCGCGCGTTCGAGACTCGCACAGGCGATTCAAGAGTTCAGCGCGGCAGGTCTCCTGGAGGGACGCTCGCTCGGCCTGGTGATCGGCGCCGGCGCGTACATCGCCGGGGAGGAGACGGCAATGCTCGAGTCGATGGAAGGCAGACGTGCGATGCCGCGGCTCCGGCCTCCGTTCCCGGCCCAGGTCGGCTATCTCGGCCGCCCGACGCTCATCAACAACGTGGAGACGCTCGCGCACTTGCCTGCGATCCTGCGAAGCGGCGGCGAGTGGTGGGCCGGGCTCGGAACGCGAGCGGCGGCGGGAACCCGGCTCTGGTCGATCTCCGGCGCGGTCGCCAGACCCGGTTGCTACGAGGCACCGAACGGCGTCACGACCCGCGAGCTCGTCGACGAGTACGCGGGTGGCTTCTACGGGGAGACGGGCGCAATCGTGCCGGGTGGCGCCGCGAGCGGAATCCTCCCTCCCGAAGCGATCGACGCACCGCTCACCCGAGACTCCCTCCGCGAATACGGAGCGGGCGTCGGATCCGCCGCGCTCCAGGTCTTCCCCAGCTCCTATTCGCCGCTGCGTTTGCTCTCCGAGACGATGCGCTTCTTCGCCGAGGAGTCGTGCCAGAAGTGCACTCCCTGCCGGATCGGCAATCGGGCGCTCCATCATCTCTGCGAGGAGCTCGAGCACGGCCACGCGCCGATGACCCGCGAGAAGG
>JACCUU010000224.1 GCA_013811645.1 Actinomycetota bacterium
TCGGCTCGTCGTTCGGGATCGAGGCGGGCAACGTAGTCACCGGCAGGCCCGACGCCGAGCGTGAACGGATCCCACCAGTCCTCGAAGGTCGGATGCTCGATGCTCACCTCGAGGTGTGTCTCTCGAATCTCACGCAAGCCCGCCGCTTCGAGCAATTCGGCCAGGTGCCCCTCTCGCGCGCCGGCAAGCTTCGATTCGTCCGCCACGTCAGGATCGAGCTCGCGCACCGCGTCCCAATACGGACTGAGCGGCCCCTTGTTGCCGGCGTGATCCCAGACGGAGGCGGCAACGATGCCATCCTTGCGAGTCACGCGCGCCATCTCCGAGAGCCCCGCAACGGGGTCAGCCATGAAGTGAACGACGAGTTGGGCCAGGGCTGCATCGAACTCCCGGTCGGAAAACGGCAACTGCTCGGCCGGCCCGCGTTCCACCCGCACGCCTGGATGGCGCTCTCGGGCGGCCGCGACGAACGGCTTCGAGGGGTCGACCGCTGCAACGCTGTCCGCGCCAAGCCGTCCTACGAGCTCCGTCGTCATCGCGCCGGGCCCGCAGCCGACATCGAGCACGCGCTGGCCGGCGACCACTCCCGCAAAATCCGCGAATAGAGGGGCCAGCGGAACGGAGTAGCGGCCCATGAACCGGTCGTAGGAGTCGGCGGCGACCGCGAAGCTCATCGCGGAAATCTACGCGTCCGCGAACTCGCGCGACCGTCGAAGAGAGCGCCCAGCTCGCCGACGCAAGAGCCTCGCCGCTTGGCGAACTACCAGTACGGTTTCTGCATGGCCGACACGGCGACGCCCGAGGTCACGATCGTCTCGGCCAACGAGGCGAGCTGGGAGGATCTCCAGGCCGTGCTCGGCACGCGCGGCGATCCGCCCAGATGCCAGTGCCAGCGCTACATGATGCAGCCCAGGGAGTCCTGGGCCTCGGTCGGCGCCGAAGAGCTGGCCTTTCGGCTCCGCACGCAGACCGACTGTGGGCACCCGGAGTCGAGCACGACGAGCGGCCTCGTCGCCTATTCGGACGGCGAGCCCGTCGGCTGGTGCGCGGTCGCGCCGCGCAGCGCCTACCCGCGCCTGGTGCGAAACACCCGCGTCCCCTGGGAGGGCCGGGCGGAGGACAAGACCGACGACAGCGTCTGGGCCGTGACCTGCTTCGTCACCCGCACGGGCTTCCGGCGTCGCGGGATCAGCCGTGCGCTGGCGCGCGCCGCTGTCGGCTTCGCGCGTGAGCGCGGCGCTCGAGCTCTCGAGGGCTACCCGATGCTCACTCAGCCCGGTCAGGAGATCACGTGGGGAGAGCTTCACGTCGGCAGCCGCAGCATCTTCGCCGCCGCCGGTTTCAAGGAGGTCAGTCACCCCACCCTCCGGCGGGTCGTCATGCGCGTCGACTTCTAGGCGGGCTTCGCGGAAGTCACTGTCCGTCGTGACGTTCGATCGTGGCGGGCACGGCCAGCCACGGATGCCGACGTGAGTCGTAGCCCGACTCGGTCGGCGGCAGGAAGGACGAGTCGGCGAACGCTCCGACCGAAACGACGACGAGGTCCGGCTCATCGGGCTCCGTGTAGAAGACCTGCGAGCCGCAGTCGGGGCAGAAATGAAAGACGTGCTCCTTCCTGTCCGCCTCGTCGGAGACTCGCAGGTAGTCGCTGAAGCTGCCGACGATCTGCACTTGATCCGGTGTGAACGCCGCCTGCATCCCGAACGCGCTTCCGATACGTCGTTTGCAGGCAAGGCAGTGACACATCGAAACCACGAACGGATCGCCTGCGACTTCCAGACGAAGTTGCCCACAGTGACAGGAGGCTTCGCGGGCAGCCATCGCTACAGAACCTACCGAGGCGTCGGTCGCCGCTGGTACGGCCGCGTTCGGGCGGTCGAGACATTTCTCCTAACTCGGGCAGCCAGCCCCGGACACCGAACTAGCCGTCGTCGCCCAACGTTGCGGACACGACGTACTTCGGGATGGCATTCATCCGGTCGGCGAAAGGATCGCCGGCTTGCTCGGGCCACGCCGCGGCCACGTCTGCCA
>JACCUU010000231.1 GCA_013811645.1 Actinomycetota bacterium
CTCGAGTCGTACCCGTTCGCGTGATCTCCGCAGGTTCGAAGCAGTGTCGGATTTCAGAACAGTGTGGGTCTCAGAAGCAGTGTCAGATTCGGTTGGGAGGATGACCGCATGAAACGAGAGGAAGCCCTTGACGTCGCGCTCGGCCAGATCGAGCGCAATTTCGGAAAAGGGTCGGTCATGCGCATGAGCGACCGTCCACAGGTCGCCATCGGCGCCGTCTCGACAGGTTCGCTGTCGCTCGACGTCGCACTCGGCATCGGGGGTCTTCCGCGCGGCCGGATCGTCGAAATCTACGGCCCCGAGGCCTCGGGGAAGACGACACTCGTCTACCACGCGATGGCCGAGGCGCAGCGGAGAGGCGGTATCTGCGCCTTCATCGATGCCGAGCATGCGATGGATCCGCAGTATGCGCGTCGCATCGGCGTCGACATCGATCAACTCCTTGTCTCCCAGCCGGACACGGGCGAGCAGGCGCTCGAGATAACCGAGCTCCTCATCCGCTCGGGCGCGCTCGACATCGTCGCGATCGACTCGGTCGCCGCGCTCGTTCCGAAGGCGGAGATCGAAGGAGAGATGGGCGACAGTCACGTCGGTCTCCAAGCGCGTCTCATGAGCCAGGCGCTACGCAAGCTCGCGGGAACCTTGAACCGCACGGACACGATCTGCATCTTCACGAACCAGCTCCGCGAGAAGATCGGCGTCATGTTCGGCAACCCGGAGACAACTCCGGGCGGCCGTGCGCTCAAGTTCTATGCATCGGTGCGACTCGACATCCGTCGCATCGAGACGCTCAAGGATGGAGCCGAGGCGTTCGGGAACCGCGTGCGCGTCAAGGTCGCCAAGAACAAGGTCGCACCGCCGTTCAAGCAGGCGGAGTTCGACATCGTGTACGGACACGGCATCCCCTGGGAGGGAACCGTCCTCGACGTCGCCCTGGAGAAGAAGATCGTCCAGAAGGCAGGTTCGTACTTCAGCTTCGGCGACGAGCGGCTCGGTCAGGGCCGTCAGAACGCAACCGCCTTTCTCTCGGAGAACCCCGATCTCGTCCAGCAGATCCTCGCGCGCGTCCAGGCCGAGGCGGACGAGGGCCAGATCATCTCGGCACGCCTCCTGCCGGCAAAGGCCCCTCTCGAGGAGGTCGAGGTCGAGGTTGAGGACGCAGAGGAGGCTGTCGCCGTCGAGGGCTGACATGTCGAAGGCTGACATATCGAGCGGGGGCGAGAGCGTGCTGGACGCCGCCTACCGCATGCTTCGTCACCGCGAACGGAGCACGAGCGAGGTGTCCGAACGTCTCGAGGCAGCCGGCTTCGCGGATGCGGAACGCGAGAATGCGATCGAGACGTTGGTCCGGACAGGGCTTCTGGACGATGTCCGCTTCGCCGAGTTGCGCGCTCGGTCGCTCGCCGAACGAGGCGCGGGAGACGCCCGCATCCGCCACGAGCTGAGGCGCACGGGGATAGCCTCGGAGAGCATCGAAGACGCCCTCGAGACGGTGGAGCCGGAAGCCGACCGCGCGCAGAGCGTCGTCCTGCGACGCGGCCCAGGGCTCAAGACCGCTCGCTTCCTGCATGGAAAGGGCTTTTCCGAGGAGATCGTCGCGGGCGTCGTTGCAGGCGGTGACGGGGACGAGCTAGGATGACCAGGCTTTCACCCGACATTTACCTGCTCGCTGAACACTTTCCGAACCAGTGAACCCGATCCAGCTCTCGATAATCGAACGCAAGCGACCGGATGGCTGCCGGCACGAAGGGACACGGCAACTCCTGAGCTGAGGCGCGTCACGCGCGGTTCCGGACACAGCCGACAGGCTGAGTGCGGGGTGTGAGCAACCGCGGCGTTCGCCGCGGACAACCGATTCCTCTACGGAGGCTCAATGCTCACGGTCGTCGCGGCTCTCATCGGAATCTGTGTCGGGGCGATCGGCGCCGCGACGTGCCTTCTTGCACTGTCCGGCTCACGCGTCCGCGCGGCCGAGACGAAGCGCGAACGCGTGCTCGGCGACGCGGAGCGCGACGCGGAAACGGTCCGGCGAGAGTCTCAGGTCGAAGCGCGTGAGCAGGCTGTCCAGCTGAGGAGCGAGATCGAGGCCGAGGTGCAGGACACGCGGCTCCAGGTCGCCAAGGTCGAGGAGCGCATCGTGCAGAAGGAGGAGGAGATCGACGCGAGGCTCATCGAGATCGAGCGGCGCGAGCAGGGCCTGGGCGACCGAGAGGTACACGCCAAGGCGCTGCAGGAGGAGCTCAAAGAGGCCAAGGACGAGGCGCTCGTGGCGCTCGAACGGCTCTCGGGCCTCACCGTCCACGAAGCGAAGCAACAACTCCTCGAGCGCTCGACCG
>JACCUU010000247.1 GCA_013811645.1 Actinomycetota bacterium
GCGCCGCTGAACCCGACGCGCAGTCCGGAGGAGATCGCGCTTCGCTTCCGCGTTACGTCGGGAGCGGGCTACGGCACGTCGCCGGGAATGGCCCGCCGTTGTCTCGAGCGCATCGAGGGTGACGGCATCACGGGGCGCACCAGAGTCCTGAACGTACTCTCGGACACCGGAAACGAAGCCACGCTCGGCCCCGTCTGGCGCATAGCCGGACGTTCGGTCTAGCGAATCACCTTCGCCGAGCCACGCATGCCCGAGGAGGCATGTGGATCGCACAGGAAGCGCAGGGTGCCGGTTCGCGCCAGGGCGATCTTCCAGGTCTGAGCTCCCACGAACGGGAGCGTCGTCTTCCGGTTGTAGCCCGGCGCGACGATGTGCGCATTGTGGAGACGCGAGCGATCGCGCACGCTGACCGTGTACGTGCCCGTCTTCATCGTCTGCACTGCCTTGCCGGCGGCGGTCTTGAGCGAAATCACGAAGCCCGGGCCTGCCGAGAGCACGAGCTTGGACTTGGCTGTGACCGGTGAGGGGGTGGGGGTGGCCGTCGGCTTGACCGCAGGAGGAGTCCCGGAGACCAATGTGCCCCGCATCGAGGTTGCGTGCGGATCGCAGACGTACTGGTAGTTCCCATCTCCGAACGTGACCGTCCACGTCGTCGTGCCCGTGAACTCCACGTCCGTGCGCCGATCCACGCCGGGTCCCGACAGGTGGAAGTTGTGCTCTGGAGAACGGTCGTCGACGACGACGTCGTAGGTTCCCGGTTCGATCTTCGTCACCCGTGTTCCCTGCGCGTCCCTCAGCACGATCGTGAACTCGGGCCCGACCGTCCCGAAGAGCTTCGGCGTCTGAGCCTGAACGGCCGTGCCGTCGGCGGCACCGAGCAGGGCGGCGACGGCGAGAGCGAAGACGAGGGCGGCGACTCGGGTCATCGCTGGAGCTACGAGCCTCCGCTCGGATCGGATTGCATGTCAGCGAGGCCGTCGACGAGCGCGCGGGTGAGCGCCGCGCCGGCAGCCCCTTCGGGATCGAGGGTGGGGTTGTAGATGGTGACCTCGACGCCGGCCACGCGGCTGGTGGCCAGCACGGCGGCAAGGACGGTCGCCAGCTCGTCAGGGGACGGTCCGCCGGCCTGGCGGTAGTCGACAGCCGGCATGACCGCGTCGTCGATCACGTCGGCATCCACGTGAACCCAGAAACGGTCAGGTGCACCGCGACGAGTCAGATGAGCGAGAGCACGCTCGGCGGCAGCCTGCGCTCCGATCGCGCGGACAGCCGCGAGGTCGAGGCGACCAGCTCGGCCGGGAGGGGTTGGCTGCCGTCCCGAACCTGAGCCTCCGCGTCGCGGAAGCCGACGATGACGACGTCCTCGGCGCGAACGAGCGGCGAGCGTCCTTCGACGTCGCAGATCTCGCGCGGGCCGTGCCCTGTGACCAGCGCAAGATCCATGGACGCGGCCTCACCCGAGGGCTCGGCCGAGGGTTGGTAGAAGTCCGCGTGTCCGTCGAGAAACAGGAGCCCGGCACCTCCGCGGCGACGGAGGGCGAGCGCCCCGCCCAACAGCACGCTGCAATCGCCTCCGAGGACGAGCGGCACGTCGCCGACATCGAGCAGCGCCTCGACGGCGTCGGCGAGAGCGAGCGCATACGCGATGACTTCGGGCCCGTTGAGTACGCCGCTCGCCTGATCGCGGATTCTGGACGCAGGCGAGGGCGAGATGGTTGCTGCGATTCGCGCGTCGAGCGCCCCTGCCAGACCGTGCCCCAGAAGCGCCTTTGCGAGCCCTGCCACCCCGGTTGCGCGCAGCCCGAGACTCGAGGGCGCCTGAACGACGGCGAACCGGCTTTTCCCTAGGCCCGTAGCTCTGCTCCGAAATCGTCGGCCAGCGCGGCCACGATCCGGCCCCGGAGCTCGGCCGCCTCTTCGTCGGTGAGCGTGCGCTCGGGGGACTGGAAAGAGAGATGGATCGCTACTGACTTCCGTCCCTCGCCGACCTGCTCGCCGCGATAGATGTCGAACGCGTGAACGTCGCGGAGAACCGGCCCGACGGCCCCGCGTGCGGCTTCGACGAGCCCGCCGACCT
>JACCUU010000280.1 GCA_013811645.1 Actinomycetota bacterium
GTCGTCGCAGTCAGCGTCGGAGTGTCGATCGGGCTCCTCCTCGGCTCGGTGTCGGGGTTCTTCGGCGGGAAGACGGACAGCGTGATCATGCGGCTGATGGACATTATGCTGTCGATCCCCGGGCTGCTCATGGCCATCGGCATCGCGGCGATGCTCGGGCCTGGGCTCTTCTCGATCATGATCGCCATCGGGGTCGTCAATGTTCCGATCTTCGCGCGGCTCCTGCGCGGATCGGTGCTGGGGCAGAAGGGGAACGACTTCGTGTTGGCAGCGCGAGCGATCGGCGTGCCGCGCCGTACGATTCTCGTCTCGCACATCCTCCCGAACGCGATCTCGCCGATCATCGTTGCCGCGACCCTCGCGCTCGCGACCGCGATCATCGACGCGGCCGGGCTCGGTTTCCTCGGGCTCGGCCCCCAGGATCCTTCCACGCCTGAGTGGGGGACGATGCTGACGGACACCGTGAGGTATCTCCAGACGGCACCGCACCTCGCGATCATTCCCGGTGTCGCCATCGTGATCTCCGTGCTCGGCTTCAACCTCATCGGCGACGGTCTACGCGAGGCCCTCGATCCGAAGCTCAGAGGTCGGTGACCGTGCCTGAGCCGCTCCTGTCGGTCGAAGACCTGCGCGTGGAGTTCTGGACGAACCGTGGCACGGTCTACGCCGTCAACGGCATCTCGTTCGAGGTCGCAGCCGGGGAGACGCTCGGCATCGTCGGCGAGTCGGGCTGCGGGAAGAGCGTGACGTCGCTCGCCCTGCTCGGCATCCTCTCTCGCGCGGGACGGGTCACGAGCGGGTCAGCGATCTTCGGCGGTCGCGACCTGTTGCAACTCGACGATCAGCAACTGCGGAAGATACGCGGTCGGGAGATCGCGATGATCTTCCAGGATCCGATGAGCTCGCTGAACCCGGTTCTCACCGTCGGGCGCCAGATCCGGGAAGCCTTGGAGATCCACTTCGACATGGAGCGCCGCCCGGCCGACCGCCGCGCTGTCGAGCTCCTCGATCAGGTCGGTATTCCGAGTGCTCGGCAGCGGCTCGGCGACTATCCGCATCAGTTTTCGGGTGGAATGCGCCAGCGCGCGATGATCGCGATGGCGCTCGCTTGCGAACCGAAGCTCCTCATCGCCGACGAGCCGACGACGGCGCTCGACGTCACGATCCAGGCGCAAATCCTGGATCTGCTGCGCGAGCTCGTCTCCGACGGCGACACGTCACTGATCCTCATCACCCACGACCTCGGGGTCGTCGCCGGGATCTGCGAGCGCGTCCACGTGATGTACGCCGGCACCTTCGTCGAGACCGGCTCGGTCGACCAGGTCTTCGCGGCACCCCAGCACCCGTACACGTACGGGTTGCTCCGCAGCGTGCCGCGGCTTGATACAGCGCGTCGGCAAGCGCTACAGCCGATCGCCGGCTCACCTCGCAATATGCTCAGTCCGCCCGACTCGTGTCCCTTCGGTCCACGTTGCCCTAACCGCATTCAGGTCTGCACCGAGGTGCTGCCTGAGCTCGAGCCGGTCGAGCCCGGCCATAGCATCGCCTGCTTCAATCCGGTAGCTGCCGATGAGTGGCAGCGCCAGCTCGAGGGCGTGGCGTGAGCCTTCTCGAAGTCGACTCACTCAAGGTCTACTTTCCGATCACCAGTGGGATCGTCCTCGATCGGCACGTCGGCGACATCAAGGCCGTCGACGGGGTCTCGCTGACGATCGATCAAGGCGAGACGCTGGGGCTCGTCGGCGAGTCCGGCTGCGGCAAGTCCACTCTCGGCCGAGCGATCCTTCGACTGTACGAACCGACCGAGGGTCGAGTCGTCTTCGACGGGCAGGACATCACGCACCTGAAGGAGAGCGCGCTGCGACCGCTGCGCCGTCGGATGCAGATGGTCTTCCAGGACCCGTTCGCCTCGCTGAACCCGCGTCATTCAGTCGGCCGGATCGTGGGCGAGCCACTTCGTATCCACTCCATCTCCGGCCGCTCCGAGACGGGGGCTCGCGTTCGCGAGCTGCTCTCCCTCGTGGGCCTGCCCCCAGACGCAGTCGGTCGCTACCCACATGAGTTCTCCGGTGGCCAGAGACAACGCATCGGCGTCGCGCGGGCGCTCGCGCTGAACCCCGAGCTTCTCATTTGCGACGAACCGGTGTCGGCGCTCGATGTCTCGATCCAGGCGCAGATCATCAACCTGATGGAGGAGCTCCAGACCGAGTTCGGCCTGACGTACCTCTTCATCGCACACGATCTCGCCGTCGTCCGTCACATCTCGGACCGGATCGCGGTGATGTACCTCGGCAAGATCGTCGAGGTCGCTCCCGCCGACGACCTCTACGTCAACCCGCTCCATCCGTACACGATCACCCTGCTCTCGTCGATTCCGATTCCCGACCCTCGCGTTGAGCGAAACCGCAAGGCGATTCGCGTGGAGGGCGATCTACCGAGCCCGGCCAACCCGCCGGTGGCATGTCGCTTCCATACGCGCTGCCCGTTCGTGCAGCCGACGCGCTGCGCGGAGGACGAGCCGTTGCTCCGCTCGCTCGACGGACACCTGGTCGCCTGCCATTACGCGGAGGACATCAAGGCGGGGCGCATCGTGCCAGCCTCCCCCAGTTCGGTGTCATCCGACTCCCCCGTTCGAGCGAATACGGGCGTCACGTCCTAAAGCGGGTCGCCAGCAACGCCGATACCGGATGCGTGGACGCCGCTGAGCGTAAGGAGATTCTCGACCGCTACCGGGACCACAGTCGCCGCTTCGAGGCGGCTGCGGCACGCCGCAGCTCGCGCCGGCACGGGTCGGTCATCCCATTCACGTCGCCCTCGACCCGCGAGGTCGGCCAAGATCCCACGG
>JACCUU010000306.1 GCA_013811645.1 Actinomycetota bacterium
CTCCAGCTCCCGGCCGACGAGCGGCGGCTGGTGCTCGGCCGCGCGGCGCGGGCACTCGCGCCCGGCGGAACATTTCTGTTGGTCGGCCACGACCTCGCGAACCTCACCGAAGGCACCGGTGGCCCGAACGATCCCGCCGTTCTCTACACGCCAGAGGACATCGTCGCTGAGCTCTCCGGTCTCGAGATCGAGAAGGCCGAGCGCGTGCTCCGTAACGTCGCGGACGCGGGGTGTCCGGCCATCGACGTGCTTGTCAGAGCGCGGAGGGGTCAGGCATCAGCCTGACCTCGGTCTCGAGATTGCCAACCCAAGTTCGGGGTCAGGCTTAAGCCTGACCCCCTGCGGTCTCATCCCCGAACGGCCCTTCGGCGAGCAAGCGCCGAAACGCCGAAAACTGGCCGGCCTTGCCCACGCCAACCAAGGTGTCTCCCTGCTGGACGATGTCGCCGGGCTGGGCGCCGCTGACCGGCTCCGGCTCGCGCAGGATCGCGATCACGGTTACGCCTGTTCGCGCCCGGAGACGTGCGTCCGCGAGCGTCCTCCCGATCGCGGGGCTCGTGTCCGGGACGGGAATCCACTCGATATGGAGCTCCCCGAGCGCGAGCTCGAGATCCTCGACGATCTTTGGCCGCTCGTAGGCGCCTCCGATGATCGCGCCCAGCTGGCGCGCCTCGTCGTCGTGAAGGTCGATCACCGCCGTCGGCTCTTCGTCGTCCGAGCGACGGTAGAAGTAGATCTCGCGCTGGCCGTCGATGTGCAGGATCACGGACACGCGGCCGCCGAGCGCGGTTCTGAAGGTGTACTTGACGCCGACGCCGGGGAGTCGGGTCTCTCGTAGGTCTACTGGCACTCGCTCACGCCTCCTCGATCAGTGTAGGTCTGGGTGGACGGAACACGAAGCGGCCGAGCCGTTTCGACTCCTTCATCAGCACGATCCCGATCGTCGCGGTCGCGAGGACGTACAATCCCGCAAAGGCCACGAGGTCTTCCTGCTGCGCGGGATCCAGGAGCGGATTCTCCGACGCGATCTGGGCGAGGATGATCGTGAACTCTCCGTGGGCGACCAGGGCGACCCCTGCGTTCAGGCTCTGACGGCTCGTGAATTCACCGAGGCGGCCCGCGATCAATCCGGCACCGACCTTTCCCACGAGCGTGAGAGCGACCGCCAGCGCGACGATCAGACCGACGTCGCCAATCGCCCCGACATCGATCGAGAGTCCGAAGACGAAGAAGAAGAGCGCGGCGAAGATGTCTCTGAAGCTGAAGAATCGCTCCTCGATCTGGTCGCGAACAGAGGTCTCCGAGAGAACGATGCCGGCCATCAGCGCGCCGATCGCCGAAGAGAGGCCGAGCTCGTCCGCGAGGGCTGCCGAGCCGATCAGGATGCCGAAGACTGCGAGCAGGAAGAACTCGAGCGAGAGTCGATCGAGCGCGCGATCGATCGGGCCGGAGAGCCAGCGTGAGACCGCGAGCCCCGCGGTGATGAATCCGAGCGCCTTCGCGACCAGGATGAGCGTGTCTGATGCCTCTCCTCCTCCGGCAGCGGCGAATCCGAGCATGAACGCGACGACGATGTCCTCCACGACGAGGATGGCCAGCACGAGATCCGTCTCGTCGTCGCCCAGCCGACGAAAGTCGATGAGTCCCTTTACGGCGATCGCGCTCGAGGACACGTAGACGCACGCAGCCAGTACGAGAGCGGCGAAGCTGAAGCCGAAGGCGGCGACGCCGACGAGAAGGCCGAGCCCGAAGTTGAAGGCGAGATCCACAGCTCCTCCCAGGACGACGTGGCGTCCGGTTCCCTTTGCTCGTGAAAGGCTGAACTCGAGGCCGAGAAAGAAGAGCAGGAAGACGATGCCGAGCTCGGCGACGAAGTAGGTCACCTCCGAGGGCTGGATCAGCGCAAGCTGCTCGGGCTCGTTCGGTCCGAGCAGGAGACCGGCGAGCAGGTACGCCGGGATCGCGGAGAGGCCAAGGCGTCGCGCCACCAAGCCGAGGGCTCCGAGCACGGCGATGGTGACGGCGAGCTCGGCGAGGGTCACGCGTCGCATTCTCTCGGTTGTCGTCGCAGGCCGAGCACGCTTCGCACCGGTAGGGGCAGGGCATGCCCGGTCCCTACCACCGAACGATGACCTAGTAGATCGGAACGACGGCTCGGCGGAGAACCGGCGGGAGGCGCTCGAGCACCCATTCGGCGTCGAGACGGTCGAGGCGATGATCCCGGCCGTTGACGAGCGCGTAGCCGCCGGTCTCGGGATCCATCGCCAGCCGGGCCTCGATCGGGTACCAGCGGTTGTGGCGCTCGATCAGGTCGTTGACCCGGCGAAACGACCAGTCGGCCACCATGGCCTCCCATGCGCGGGCAAACGCGACTCCGTCGGCGCCGGAACCCTCGCCGACCGCGCCCCAGGCGACGGACAGACGTTCCTCGTGATCCGCCGTCTGCTGCTCGATCTCGCGCAGGCGCAGCATGTACGGCATCGGCCCGCTCGTCGCCGCGAGATAGGCATCCGCGAGCGGAAGGAAGTTCCGCAAGCGAAGAGCGATTCGCTGCCCACGTTGCGGGATCGAGCGGAGATCCTCCTCCAGTGACGCGCGCTCGCGGCGATCTCTCGGAGTCTCCGGCAGCACGACCCCCTGCCGCAGGATCGCAGCGCGCTCGGCCTTCTCCATCTACTAGATATTGAAGCTTTTAGACGCCGAGCAACCGGTCGATCCACGAGCGCTTTGACGCTAGCTCAGGCTCGTCGCTCAGGGCGGTCTCCACTGTCGCGTCCTCGGGCTCGGTTATCGGGTCCGACAAACCCGGCTCGAGCTCTGGCTGCTCGCGAGGACGGAGCAGCACCCGCTCTCCTCGGCGCTCCTCGAGGCGCTCGAAGTCGCCGCGGATCGCGGCTCGCATGTCGTCGAGGTGACTCTCCTCCCTCACGACGTGAGCCGTTCCCGCCCCGCGTCGAGAGTCCTCTATCGCGGAGACGCGAAGGCCGCGATCCAGACGACGGCTCCCCCGTCGTAAAACACGCCGTCCGCCCGGACGAGCGCTGCGCCGACGTCACGGAACGCGGGATCCAGGATGTTCGCGCGATGGGGCGGCGACCGTAGCCAGGCCGCGACGACATGCCTGGCGCTGGCCGAGTGGAGCGCGCCGACGTACAGGTTCTCTCCGAAGCGGGCGTGCTCGTAGCCGGACTGCCGCACGGGGGCGGCGACGTCCGATCCGCACGGCGTATGCGAGATCTGGCGGCAGGAGACGACGCCCCGTCCCTTCAACGCGGCGGCGTTCTGCAGCGAGTGCGACTGCGAGAGACGACTGTGCCGATCTTGCGCACGCGCCCAGTTGACGAGACACGTGATCGCGCGTCGTTGTGCGCGGGGCGAGGCCGCCGGGTCGATCGACCCGGCGCAAGCCGCAGGCGGGGCGAGGTAGGCGTGCCAAGACCGCTCCGCGCCGCCCGCCTGACCCACCAGGATGAGGGCCGGCAAGACGATCGCAAGAAAGACGGCCACGCAAAAGCGGACCGGCACTGCCGCAGTCCCCGAGATCAAGCCCTAGGACCGATCCCTCAACCCTGTGATCCTGCCCCTCACCAGGCTCACTGCTGCGACCCTAACCGATCTCCCGGGTCGTGGCTCCGCCAACTGACAGCGGCGAGCAAGCCGAGCGCGAGGGTAGGCAGAATCGTCAGAGAGCGGTACAGCAACGTTCCTGCGACGGCGTCCGCGTTCGAGGCGCCGAACGCCACCAGAGCGCCAGAGAGACCGAGCTCGACGATGCCGAGGCCGCCCGGCGTCAACGGGAGCGCGCCCAGGATCCGGATCAGCGCCCAGGCGGCGAACGCCTCGATCCAGGAAACCTCCCCACCGGCAATGCCCACGACACGCAGGCACACGACGAGGAGCAGGAAGACCGTGAGGTGCCCGACGAGGGTCGTCACGGTGAGGACATGCCATCGTCGACGCAGGAGCTCCAGCGCCCCCGAGCGGAACCCCGCGAGCCCCTCGCCGCCCCAGGTGACAGGGCCGCGCCGTACGACCCGCAACACACGACTGGTCAGTCGCGCCACCCGAGAGCCGATCCAATGTGCCCGCTCCGCGCTCGAGAGCGCGAGCCCGAAGGCCGCGACGGCGACGATGAGGACGGCGAGAGCGATGAGAGCCGTCGTCCGGAGCGCTGGATGATCCTGATCGACCCCCGTCAGCAATACGAGCGCGACGACGGGAAAGACGAGATTCGCAAACTGGTTCCAGACCCCGGTGACGGCAACTGCGAGGGCCGTCGGTGCCGCTCCGAAGCCCCAGGAGCGGAGCATCGAGTAGGACCCCGCCATTCCGACCGCGGCGCCGGCGGGTGTGACCATCGAGAGCGCCGTCGACGCCTGCGTCATCACGAGTGCCTGCCTGAAGCCGAGTCCCGGCAGCGCCGCCATCCAGCTCGGGGGAAACGTCGCGATGTTCAGCACCGTCGCCCCGAGGAGCAGGAGCCCGTCCTGCCAGCTCAGGCCCTTGATGACCTCCCAGACGTCACGGTAGTCGGCGATCCGTGGAAGGACGAACACGAAGACCGCGCCGACGATCACGGCTGTCGCGACACCGCCGAGCATTCGCTTCCGGTGCTTTCGCCAGCCCACCTGCGGTACGGCCGTACCGTCTGGCATCTGCGGGAACCTATCGTGGAGAGTCATCCCAAACGAAGGGAGCCGAACATGAACATCCGCAAGCGAACGATCACATCGGCCATGGGAGTCGCGCTGCTCGCGCTCTTCTTCGCGCTCGGCGGGTCGGCATTCGCCGTCGGCGAGCGCATCCAGGGCGCAACCGTTGCCCAGCAACGCTGCTCCAACGGCGCGGTGCGCGGGATCGCCTATGTCACCGGCAATCCGACGATGGGGATCGCCAACATCGGCGGCACCTTCACGAGCGCGGGTGTCGTCTTCGGTCGCAAGTTCAATTGCAACGGCAAGGCGATCCAGGTACGGAGAGCCGCATTCGGCGTGTTCGAGATCCGGTTCGTCGGGAATCCCGCGTCGGTCGCGGTCGCAAACGGGGTCGGCAACGCCTATGCGGTGGTGGATCCGCTTCCGGGCGGCATCTTCCGGGTTTCCGTCCATCCCGCGGGCCGCGACGACCCGGCGGATCAGCCCTTCATGATCGTGCTGGTGTAGACACCGCCGATGCTAGAGATCCCGCGGCCGCGAAGCGGACGCCTTGAGGGATCTTCGCGCGACTGGAATCCGCGCGAGCGGATTCCAGTCTTGCGCCGGCAATTACGGAAGCCGGGGGGCGACGACGACGCCGAGCACGCCGGCCGCGAGCAGGAGCCCGGCCGCCAGCGCGATGAGCAGGAAGGTGACCTCCGTCTCGCCGGGCTCGCGTCCGAGGCGCGAGCCCAGGTTGTCGTATGCCTTCTCGAGCGCGTCGGCGGTGCGGGCCTCCGAGAATTCGCCGCCTGTCATCTCCGCGATCTGGCGCAGCGTCTCGGGATCGGGAGGAACCGGGATCCGCTGAGAGTCGCCCCCACCCGGGTTGAATCCCCCGCCTCCAAACGGACCGCGCGCGATGGTGCCGTTCGGCGTACCGAGCGCGACCGTGAACACCGGGAAGCACGCGTCGCGCGCAAGCGCCGCGCCCTCGAGCGGCTGGAGGATCCCCCGCGTCTGCGCGCCGTCGGAGAGGAAGAGCACCGAGACAGGC
>JACCUU010000001.1 GCA_013811645.1 Actinomycetota bacterium
CCTTCGGTCATCTGGTACAGCACCCGGATCGACTCGCCGTCCGAGATCAACGCGCCATCGAGCGCGGTCGGATCGGCCGCCGTCCCAAAGACGAGCGTGTCCTCATCGCCGCCGCTGCTACCTCCGCAGCCGGTCGCGACCAGCGCGACGACGACCACGGCGCACGCGAGAAGCGGCACCTTCAGTCTTCCCATGTTTCTCCCTTCGCTGAAAATTCGGCGTCTGAGGGGGCAGTATCGCAAGAGACGCGACGAAGGCACGCAAGTTAGGTGCCCCGGCGAGCAGTCACCCGGGAATGCAGCGGTGAGGAGCTGGGGTCTGGCTTCAGCCAGACCCCAGAAATCCTAGGCCGCGAGGCCTGCGAGATCGCGCAGCGCTTCGAGGCGCTTGAGCGCCTGGCCTTCGAGCTGTCGGACACGCTCGCGTGTCAGGTCGAGCTCGTGGCCGATCGCCTCGAGCGTCCACGGCTCGCCTTCGAAGCCGAAGCGCAGCTCGAGGATCCGCCGCTCACGCTCGGGGAGCGCGTCCAGCGCTCGCCGGATGCTCTGCCTGCGCAGCGACTCCTCGGCCTCGTCGAACGGGTCGGCGGCCTCACGGTCGGCGAAGAGGTCTCCGAGCTCGCCCTCGTCGTCCGCGCCGACCGTCTGGTTCAGCGAGACCGACGCATGGGCGGCGCCCAGCGCCTCGTCGACGTGCTGGAGAGGAAGGCCGGTGGCCTCCGCCAGCTCCTCCTTCGTCGCTTCACGGCCGAGCTCGACCTCGAGGCGGCGCGCTGCGCGCGAGAGCTTCTGCTGCCGCTCGACCACGTGCACCGGGACGCGGATGGTTCGCGCGTGGTTTGCCACCGCGCGCTGAACCGACTGGCGGATCCACCAGGTGGCATAGGTCGAGAACTTGAAGCCACGCCGCCAGTCGAACTTCTCGACTGCGCGGTTCAAGCCGAGCGTCCCTTCCTGGATCAGGTCGAGGAAGGGCACGCCCAGGCCTCGATAGCCCTTGGCGATGGACACGACGAGCCGAAGGTTCGACTCGATCATCTTGCGCTTGGCGACGGGATCGCCGCGCTCGATTCGCTTGGCGAGCGCGACCTCTTCCGCGGCTGTGAGCAGCTTGTGGCGTCCGACGTCGGCGAGAAAGAGCTGGAGGCTGTCGGCCGCACCTGAGACGGCGCCGGCCTCGTACTGCGGCTTCTCCGCTTCCTTCTCGTCCGCTTCGGGGCGCTCGATCTCGATGCCGTGCGCTTCCAGCTCACGCTGGAGCAGCTCGGAGTCCTCCTCGCCGAGGTCGTGCTCGAGCACGAAGGCCTCGATCTCCGGGATCGTGAGCTGGCCACCGTGCTCCTCGGCGCGCTCGACCAGCGCCTTTACGTGCTCGGATTCGAGCAATTCGATCAACTGATTTTGCGTCAAGTGGGTGTTTCAGTCCTTTCGGCGACTCGGAACAGCAACAAACTTGCGGATTGTATGAGGATTTTTGGGCAGTTTCCAGGGTGACGCGCATTCGAGGGGCGTTACAAACTCCCAACGCTCGGTCCCTTCGCGATTATTCCGTTTACGACACCTCGGCGGTTTGCGGGGTGGAGCGTTCGAAGCCCGAAGGCCTACGTAACCTGAGACGTCGGTCCCGCCCAGGCAGTTAGATCATGACCGCCAAGACGGACGGTGCAAACCCCTCCAGAGCCGACTTTATGCGCTCTTAGCACGTCTTTCCGCAAGTAGTTCGGCCGCACGCTCGGTGGTGACGGCCTCGACCGTGTCTCCGCGCCGCAAGCTGGCATTCGTCTCTCCGTCCGTGACGTAGGGCCCGAAGCGGCCGTCCTTCAGGACGATCGGACGTCCGGTGCCCGGATCGGCTCCGAGCTCGCGCAGAGGCCCGCGCGCGGCGCCGCGACCACGCCTGCGGGGTGCTTCGGCGAAGAGAGCTTTGGCCTCGTCGAGCGTGACCGTGAACAGCTGTTCCTCGGTCTCGAGCGAACGGGACTCCGAGCCCTTCTTGACGTAGGGCCCGTAGCGTCCGTTCTGCGCGGTCACGTCCTCGCCGTCGAGGCTTCCCACCACTCGTGGCAACGTCAGCAGGCGCAACGCGTCCTCGAGCGAGACGTTCTCCGGCGACATGGAGGAGAGCAGCGACGCAGTTCTCGGCTTCTCTTCCGAGCCCTCGGGGAGGACTTCAGTGACATACGGGCCGTAGCGCCCGGAGCGTACGACGAGCTCGTGCCCGGTACCTGGGTCCGGCCCGAGCGGGCGGCTGTCCGGCTGCGCGAGAAGCTCCGTCGCCTTCTCTGCGGTCAGCTCATCGGGAGCGAGGTCACCCGGAAGGCTCGCACGTGCGTCGCCGAGCTCGAGGTAGGGGCCATAGCGTCCGACCCTTACCACCGCGTCGGTTCCCGGAATCGCGATCGAGTTCACTGCGCGCGCGTCGATCTCGTCCAGATGCTCGGTGGCCAGAGCATGGAGGCCCGGTGCATTCCCGTCGCCGAAGTAGAAGCGTGCGAGCCACGCGAGCCGCTCCTCGTCTCCAGATGCGATTCGGTCGAGGTCGTCTTCCATCCGAGCCGTGAAGTCGAAGTCGACGAGCTGCGCAAAATGGCGTTCGAGCAGGTTCACGACTGCGAACGCGAGGAACGCAGGGACGAGCGCGGTGCCCTTCTTGAACACGTACCCGCGGTCGACGATGGTCGAGAGGATGGCCGCGTACGTCGACGGGCGGCCGATGCCACGATCCTCGAGCGCCTTGACGAGCGTCGGCTCCGTATAGCGCGGCGGCGGGCTGGTCGAGTGGCCCTCGGGCTCGAGCTCGAGGAGCGTGACGTCCTGCCCCACCGCGAGTTGCGGGAGGCGTCGCTCCTCGTCGTCCTCGGACGGCTCGTCACGGCCGGGCTCGTACGCGGCGAGAAAGCCGCGAAACGTGAGCACGGTGCCCGAGGCCGCGAACTCGACGTTCTCGGCAGCGGTCGACAGACCACCGATCCGGAGCGAGACCGTCTGGCCACGCGCATCCTCCATCTGCGAGGCCAGCGTCCGCTTCCAGATCAGGTCGTACAGCGCGTGCTCGTCGCGTGACACCTCACCCTTCAGGTCGTCCGGCGTCCGGAACGTGTCCCCGGCGGGACGAATCGCCTCGTGAGCCTCCTGGGCGTTCGCGACCGCCCGTCCGTACGCGCGCGGCTGTTCGGGCACGTAGTCGTCACCGAACAGCTCGCGCACCTGATCGCGGGCGGCTGCCAGCGCCGACTCCGAGAGCGTCGTCGAGTCGGTTCGCATGTATGTGATGTGCCCCGACTCGTACAGCCTCTGGGCGACCCGCATCGTCGTCTGAGCGGAAAAGCGGAGCTTCCTGCTCGCCTCCTGCTGCAGCGTGGCCGTTCTGAACGGTGCTGCCGGACGGCGACGGTACGGCTTCTCTTCCGACGTCCTGACGCTGAACTCGGCACCCTCGAGACGTTCCGCGAGCCCGCGCGCACCCGCCTCGTCGAGCCGGACGAGCTCCTCTTCGCTGAGCGTCGCGTCGGAGGCGAAGTCGCGACCCTGTGCGACGCGCCGTCCGTCGACCGACACGAGACGGGCGTCGAACGAGCCAGGGTCGAAGCTGGCCGCAATATCCCAGTAGTCGGCCGAGACGAATGCGATCCGCTCGCGCTCACGCTGGACGACGAGCCGCGTGGCGACGGACTGCACCCGCCCAGCCGAGAGCCCGCGCGTGACCTTCTTCCACAGCACAGGGGAGACCTCGTAGCCATAGAGCCGATCCAGGATGCGGCGAGTTTCCTGCGCGTCGACGAGGCGCTGGTCGATGACGCGCGTATCCTCGAGCGCTCGTCCGATCGCCTCGCGGGTGATCTCGTGGAACACCATGCGGCGGACAGGTACTTTCGGCTTCAGCACCTCGACCAGGTGCCATGCGATCGCCTCGCCTTCGCGGTCCTCGTCTGTAGCGAGCAGCAGCTCGTCGGCGTCCTTCAGGTGCTTTTTCAGCTCCGTGACGACCTTCTTCTTCTTGGCGTCGACGACGTAGTAGGGCTCGAATCCCTTGTCGACGTCGACGCCGAGAGCGCCGAACCGCTTGCGCTCCTCCGCGGGTACGTCGGACGCGCGATCCGGGAGGTCCCGGATGTGCCCGATGCTCGACTCGACCGTAAAGTCCTTCCCCAGGTAGCCGGCGATCGTCCGCGCCTTGGCGGGGCTTTCCACGATCACCAGTCGCTTACCCATCGGCGCGACACCTTAGCGCTAGGTTCGAGATGAACGGCCATATCGCGACGCGGCCCTGGACGCCGCGATGCCGCATCCTCAGTCGCGCCCATGTCCAGAGGATATGAACGCTCCCTGCGTCCTTGCCTCACGGCGGCCAGCATCCGCCTCGCGACGGGCGATCATCTCGAACCGAGCGTAGTTGGGGGGCCCCTGGGCGCAAATCTCGCGATACTGGCGCGCGTGCCGAAGGCACCCCGGCCCAGCTGGTTCTACTTCGTCGTCGCAGCGCTTAGCTGGCCGGTGCTGAAGACCGTCTTTCGGCATCGTGCCGCCGGCGCCGACAACGTCCCCAGGCAGGGCGGGCTCGTGCTCGCGGCGAACCACTCGTCGAACTTCGACCCGTGGCCCCTCGGGATTCCCCTCTTCCCCAGGCGGTTCCTGCGCTTCATGGCGAAATCCGAGCTCTTCTGGTTCCCGCTCGGGAGGATCATCACAGCCGGCGGCGCGTTCCCGGTACGGCGCGGAGAACGGGACGACGAGGCCATCGCGACGGCGGTTGCCCTGTGCCGCGCCGGGCATGCGGTCGTCATGTTCCCCGAGGGCACCCGTCGGCAGAAGGGCCTGCGCAAGAAGCGCGAGGCGCGCTGGCACACCGGCGCCGCCCGGATCGCGCTCGAGTCGGGCGTCCCGCTCGTCCCGGCGGGCATCACGGGAACCGACCGCATCGCACGGTTCGCGCCGTTACGCGTGCGGTACGGCCCCGCCGTCGAGGTCGAAGATCTCAGCGGGCTCTCTCTCGCCGACAGCGCACAGATAGCGACGGACCGGCTGCAGAGCGCTATCGCGGAGCTCGAGGCGTCGCTCGCATGAAGCCGCTGCTCGTCATCGACGGAGACTCCTTCGCGCATCGCGCATACCACGCCATCCCGAAGACGCTTCGTCGCGCCGACGGCGGGCCGGGGAACATGCTCTTCGGGTTCGGAACCATGCTGCTCCGGCTCTGGCAGGCGGAGCGTCCGCGCACGGTACTGGTCGCCTGGGACACATTGGAGGTGCCGACGTATCGCCACGAAGCGCTCGCGGTGTATCAGGCGGGCCGCGAGTTCGACGCAGAGCTCATCGAGCAGCTCGGCCTCCTCCCGGCCCTCGTAGCCTCTTCCGGGCTCGCGTGCGCGAAGGCGCCCGGCTACGAAGCGGACGACTTCCTCGGCGCGGCGGCGGCGGCCGAGGAGGCTGCGGGAGGAACCGTGCTGGTCGCGACCTCGGATCGCGACGCGTTTCAGCTCGCGAGCGCGAGTACGACGATCCTCCAGCCGGTGCGTGGCGAGGCGGCCACGCGCATCGGGCCGGCCGAGGTGCGCGAGCGCTACGGAGTCGATCCCGCACAGGTGCCCGACTTCATCGCGCTGCGAGGCGACCCGTCCGACCGCATTCCGGGGGCACGGGGGATCGGTCCTAAGAAGGCGGCTGATCTGCTCGCTCAGTATCCGACCCTGGAGGCGATGCTGAAGGCTGGCCGGTTCGCGGCTGAAGCGGACGCGCTCCGCCTCTACCGGGAGATCGCGACGCTCGACCGCTCGGCTCCGATGCCGGCGCTGCCGGACGTGGATCCCGATTGGAGTGCCGCAGCCGAGCACGCCCGTGTACTCGGGATGAACGGGCTCGCGGGAAGGTTCGAGGAGACTCGGACATCGACCTGATCAGCCACCACTCGCTGTCGCAGCTGCACTCCCCCGAGCGCGACTTCCACGACGAAAACCCCGAGCGAATCGTCCGGCTGCTCCGCGCCTTCCCGGGATTCGTCGAAGGCCGACCGGCGCCGAGGGAGACGATCGAACGCGTTCACGCTGCGGAGTACCTGGACGCGATCGAGTCGATCGAGGCCGAGACCTGGCTTCTGGCGGACACGTACGCGGACTCCACGACCTGGAAGGCGGCCCAGCTCGCTGCGGGCTGTGCGCTGGGCGCGGTCGAGCAGGAAGCCTTCGCGCTCGTCCGGCCGCCGGGGCACCACGCTCTCGAGGCGGGCGCGATGGGATTCTGCATCTTCAACAACGTCGCGATCGCAGCCCGCCATGCACAGGCCGATCTTGGGGTCGAGCGCGTGGCGATCGTGGACTTCGACGTTCACCACGGGAACGGGACGGAGGCAACGTTCCGCGACGACCCGTCGGTGCTCTTCGTCTCTCTCCATCAGTGGCCGTTCTATCCCGGCACCGGCGGGCCGGGGACGAGCGACGAGCACACACTCAACCTGCCGCTCTCGGCGGGCGCCGGGGATGCGGAGTACACGCGGGTGTTTCGCGAGGCGGTGGAGCCCGCGGTTCGCGTGTTCGACCCGGAGCTCGTCCTGGTCTCGGCCGGCTTCGATGCGCACGAGCTGGACCCGCTCGGTGGGATGCGCCTCACCGCCGAGGGCTTCCGCGAGCTTGCGCGCCGGTGCTCCGCTCTGGGGCCGAGGACGGCTGCCGTGCTCGAGGGTGGCTACAACGTCGACACGCTGCCTGCGCTCGTGGACGCGGCGCTCGAAGGCTTCAACGCTCGGTGACAGTCACCATTGGTCATGCGCTACCCGCGTGCGGTTTCGAGACGCTCGAGCGCCTCGCGCCGCGACGACACGCCGAGCTTCTTCAAGAGGCTCTTCACGTGCGAGCGAACCGTGTGCTCCGAGATGTACAGCCGCTGGGCGATCTCGTCTGTCCCCAAGTGCTCGTCGAGCAGGAGCAGCACCTCCACCTCGCGGGCCGAGAGCGTCCGCGTGATCGCCTCCGGGATTCCGTCCAGGCGGCCCCCCTCTCGCACCCGGTCGAGGAGCCTGCGTGCGACGCCTCCCGAAAGGGCTGCCTCTCCGCGGACGACTCCGCGGAGGAACGTCGCGATCTGCTCCGGTGATTCCGTCTTCAGCAGGTAGCCGGCGGCGCCGCCACGAATCGCCGCGAGGAGGTTCTCCTCGGCGTCGGAGGCGGTCAGCACGACGACTTCGCACTCAGGAGCCTCCTCTCTGATCCTGGGAAGCGCGGTCAGGCCGTCCATTCCCGGCATCGTCAGGTCGAGGAGCACCAAGTCTGGTTGTTGACTCCGTGCGGAGACGATCGCCTCTTCGCCGCTGGCGGCGTCGCCGACGACCTCGAATCCCTGCTGCGTGAGCAGCGCCGCCAGCGCATCCCTCGTCAAGGGATGGTCGTCGACGATCAGGATCCGCTCGGTCACGTTTCCCTTATCGGCAGCGGGCGCGCTGCCGAAAAGGGGGTAATGGATCACCTGCGCTCGCAGAGCTACCGCTCCTGGCTCTTCGGGGAGATCATGCTCGTCGGCCTGCTCGCGTCGGCTACCGCTCTCTTCACGGTCAGCTCGTCGCTGCAGTCCGCCTACGAGCTCCCGGAGGCCAGGCTGGTCGTGGACACCGTCGTAGCAGGCGTCGCCTTGATCGTCGCCGTGCTCTCGGCGATCCGCTTCCTGGTCGACGGGCGCACGCTCGACCTGCTGCTCGCCGCCGGCTTCCTCGCCATTGCGCTGGGAACCGTTGTGTTCGGGCTGCTTCCGGTGCTGAGCGGCGACTCGCTTCCGCCTTGGGCGGCGTGGGCCCTGGTCGGCGCACGCCTGCTGGGCGCTGCCCTGATAGCGGTCGCGCCGTTTGCGAAAGGGCGCACGTCGAGGCGCCGAACCGCGCTGCTCGCCGGCGGGGTCGGCGTCGTCGCGGTGCTCGCGGCAGCGGGTTTCGGCACGTCGCGCTGGGGCCCTGGGAAAGAGGTCGCGCTCGTCGAAGGCTCGGCGGTCGAACTTGCCGCAGCGCTCCTGGCAGCTCTGTGGTTGATCGCGGTGATCGGGTTCGGACTTCGCTATCACCGGCACGGACGAGACCTCGACGCGTGGCTCTGCCTCGCTGCGACGCTCGCGCTCTTCGCCG
>JACCUU010000004.1 GCA_013811645.1 Actinomycetota bacterium
CGGTCGCGCACGCGGAACGCCACGTGTGGCCAACAGGATTCTCAGGCGCATTCGGGATGTCGCCCAGGTGCGCCATGTCGGCGCCGTGACCCTCGACATCGCCCGCGAGGCTCTCGAGCTGCTCGAGATCGATGAGGTCGGCCTCGAGCGCACGGATCGGGAGCTCTTGTCGGCGATCGCCCACAAGTTCGGAGGCGGGCCGGTGGGGCTCTCGACGCTCGCAGTGTCGTTGGGCGAAGAGCCGGACACGATCGAGGACGTCTACGAGCCGTTTCTCCTCCAACTCGGCTTCATCCAGCGGACTCCACGCGGTCGCGTGATCACCGCGCTCGGACGCGAGCACATCGACGCGCCGGCTGTCTCCGGCGGGCTCTTTTGACCTCGCCGCCGCACATCTGGACGCCGGGTATGGCAGGGCCGCTCGACGAGTTCGTCAACCGCATCACGCGCATGGTCGCCGAGTTCGCCCAGGAGCACGGGCTCGAGCAGGCGGAGCTCAGGATCGAGCTGGCTGACGGATCGCGGTACCTCGTCGCAACGATGGTCGCGGATCCGGGCTTCGGCTTCTTCTCGATCACTCCGCATCGCGTCGAGGGAGAGGAGCCTCGCCGCGCGATCGTCCCGATCGGTGCGGTGAAGGCGATCGAGATCTCCGCGCCGGATCCCGAGCGACGCGTCGGCTTCATGCCGAGCGAGACGGCTGGCTGAAGTTCGTGGGGTCAGGCTTCAGTCTGACCTCGGTTCAAGGTGGATCTCAGCCGCGGTACTGAAGTTCGCGCCACGACGGCACCGGAGCGAGCTCGAGCAGCGTCCGCCCACCCTTCGGCTCCGCGTAGCCGAAATCCCCGGTGTCGTCCTCCCAGGACACGTCAAGCAAGCCCTCCTTGACCCGGTGGTCGAGCCATGCGCCCCGGAAGACGAGCTTGCGCAACCAGTACACGAGCGACTCCTGCTTCACCAGCGATACGTGCTCCCAGTGCCGGACGAGGTAGATCCCGAGCCCGCTACGCGGCTCGACGATCCGGCCGTCGGCGACGAGCTCGACGAGATCTCCCGCCTCGTCCGAGTCCAGGTCGTTCGAGGCGACGAGCTCGAGGCGCACAGCGGCCGCGGTGACGCGCTCTGCGAAGTCGTCGGAGCTGAACTCGAAGCGATGGCCGAGGAACTCGACCACGAAGTCGTCGCCGGAGCGATAGTTGGCCGCGAGCACCTCGGCCAGCGTATCTAGGCTTCTGGATGTGAGTGATCGTCGCGTCTGGGCCGGGATGGCCATCGTCGTGCTCCTCGTCTGGCTGGTCGGCGCGGCGGTGACGAAGTACACGCTCGAGCAGATGGCCTACGTGACGCCGATCGCGATGGTCGTCGTCGGCGTGACCATCGGCCTCGTTCTCCTGTGGGTCAAGATCGTGCTGGATGCGCTTCATCGTCGCCGCGACGCGAGAGGCCAGAGCCAGACGTAGATCGAAGCCGTCCGGCGCCGTCCGTACCGTCACAACGGTGACGGGTATCTGGTCGATCGCGCCTCTGGATCTCGAGAAAGCGAGGACGCTCTCGCGCGAGCTGAGGCTCAGTGAGGTGACCGCCGCGGTCCTCGCGCGGCGCGGCTACGGCGATCCTGAGCTGGCACGCCGCTTCCTCGACGCGGAGCTTCCCGGCCACGACCCGTTCCTCCTCGGCGACATGGCCGGCGCGATCGAGCGGATTCGAGCCGCAATCGCCGAAGGAAAGCGCATCTGCGTGCACGGGGACTACGACGTGGACGGGATCTGCGCGACCTCGCTCGCGTTTCTGTACCTGCGTGAGCTTGGCGCCGACGTGGTCTGGCACCTTCCCAGTCGCTTCGAAGAGGGCTATGGCGTGTCCAGCGCGACGCTCGCACGACTGGCCGACGACGGCGTCGGACTCGTGCTCACGGTCGACTGCGGGATCACCGCCGTCCAGGAGGTCGCCCAGGCGAAGACGCTGGGTCTCGAAGTCGTGGTCACCGACCATCACCGGCCAGGAGAAAGCCTCCCCGACTGCCCGGTCGTGGCAACGCGACCCTCCGCGTATCCGTTTCCGGAACTCTGCGGCACGGGTGTCGTGTACAAGCTCGGCGAGGCGCTCCTCGGCCCCGCGCATCCCGCGCTCAAGCGCAACCTCGACCTGGTCGCCCTGGCCACGATCGCGGACGTCGTCCCGCTCGTCGACGAGAACCGTGCGCTTGCCTCCGCCGGCCTGCGTGAGCTCGCCTGCACGAGGCGCCCGGGCCTGCAGGCGCTGATGCGAAGCGCACACGTCGATCCGGCGGTGGTCGACGCGAGCTCTGTCGGCTTCCGGCTCGCGCCCCGGATAAACGCCGCAGGGCGCCTGGGTCGGCCCGACGCCGCTCTCGAGCTGATCCTGACCGACGACCCCGACGAGGCGCGGAAGCTGGCATCGGACCTCGAGGAGCTGAATCGCGACCGTCAAGCCGTGGAGGACCGGATCCTGCGGGAGGCAACCGCTCTCGTCGAAGGGCTTCCCGAACCGGCTCGGTTGCGACGAGGCTACGTCCTCTGGCACGAGGACTGGCACGAGGGCGTCATCGGCATCGTGGCCTCCCGCCTGGTGGAGAGGTTCAATCGGCCCGTCGTCCTCATCACTCGCGCCCAGGATGGATGGAAGGGCTCGGGACGGTCGGTCTCGCGCTTCGACCTGCACGGTGCGTTGGCCGCCTGCTCCTCGCACCTGCAGCGGTTCGGAGGCCACCGCGCGGCAGCGGGGTTGTCGATCGAGGAGGCAAGCCTCGCCACTTTTGCCGAGGCTTTCGCAGCCCACGCGGACACGACCCTCGCAGATGAGGACCTGCTTCCGGTGACGACCGTCGATGCCGTCGTCTCGGCCGAGGAGCTCACGCTTCCGCTCGCGCAGGAGCTCGACCGGCTTGCACCGTTCGGGCTCGGAAATCCCGACGTGATGCTGCTCGTGCCCGCCACACAGCCGTTCGCGCCCGCGACGGTAGGTGAGGGCAAGCACCTGCGCTTCCGCGTACGGCAGAACGGGCGAGACGCGGGGAGCGCCATCGCCTTCGGCCAGGGCTCACAGCTCGACCGACTTCGCGCGACCGGACTCTTCGACGTCGCCTGTCGGCTGAAGGAAAACCGGTGGAACGGCACGGTCGCGCCCCAGCTCGTCGTGCGCCGGCTCTTCGACACCTCGGAAGGCTACGAAGCGCTCCGCGAGCGTCTCGCCGGCCTCTGGCGAGCGGGTGAAGGCGCGTGGACGCCCGAAGCACGGAGTGTGTTCGCCGAGCTCGGTCTTGCTGCGCAAGGAGGAGGTCGCCGTAGGCAGCTGCTCGAATCGGAGACGTTCCGTGCGCTGCTCGAGCACGAGACAGTCGCCTTCCCGGAGGCCGCGTAGTCAGGGAAGCGGAGCGAGCGCGTCTCGCATGACGACCGCAAGCCTGCGCGCGAGTCGTTGCCGGAGCCAGCGTCGAATCGGGCCCATGAGAGCGCCGATTTCAACGCTTGTCGGTAGGTTCCTGCGCGATCGAGGATCGCGCCAAAAGGTGCTCAGTACACTGAAACCATGACCGTCCTCGATGAAAGGCGACATCACGAGCACCTGGTCGATGAGCTGATCGCCGAGGTCGAGGCGTACAACCCAGACGTCGACAGAGACCTTCTCCGCCGTGCGTTCGATCTCGCTGAACGAGCCCACGAAGGGCAGACGCGGCGCTCCGGGGAGGAGTTCATCCACCACCCGCTGGGTGTCGCCCGTATCTGCGCGGAGCTGCACCTGGACGAGCAGACGATTGCGGCCGCGCTCCTGCACGACGTCGTCGAGGACACGGGAGCGGATCTGGAGGAGGTCCGAGCAGAGTTCGGGCCCGAGGTCGCACAGCTCGTGGAAGGCGTCACCAAGCTGACGAGGATCAGCTTCCAGAGCCGCGAACAGGCCGAGGCGGAGAACTACCGCAAGATGATCGTGGCGATGGCGCAGGACGTGCGCGTCATCCTGATCAAGCTCGCCGACCGCCTCCACAACATGCGGACGATCGAGTACCAGACGAGGCCGAAGCAGGCCCAGAAGGCGCGCGAGACGCTCGAGGTGTACGCGCCGCTCGCGCACCGGCTCGGGATCCACGCGCTCAAGTGGGAGCTCGAGGACCTCGCGTTCCAGACTCTCCATCCCCGAAAGTACTCCGAGATCAAGGCCATGGTCGCCGACCAGCGCGCCGATCGCGATGCGCAGGCGGAGAAAGCCGGGGAGGTCCTGGGCGAGGAACTGCGCAAGGCAGACGTGCCCGCGGAGATCACGGCGCGCGCGAAGCACTTCTACTCGATCTACGACAAGATGGCCAAACGAGGCCGCGAGTTCAACGAGATCTACGACCTGACGGCCATGCGGGTCGTCTGCGAACGGACCGCGGATGAGGGAACACGCGACTGCTACGCGGCGCTCGGCCTGATTCACTCGCTCTGGAAGCCGATGCCCGGGCGGTTCAAGGACTTTATGGCCATGCCCAAGCTGAACCGCTACCGCTCGTTGCACACGACGGTGATCGGGCCCGAAGGACGGCCGCTCGAGATCCAGGTTCGGACACGCCAGATGCACGAGGAGGCGGAATACGGGGTCGCCGCGCATTGGTTGTACAAGCGCGGCCGCGCCGGCGCGAAGGCCGACGACGAGTGGCTGGTCTGGGTCAAGTCGCTCATGGACTCACAGCAGGACGAGCAGGACCCGGGCGAGTACATGCGCACGCTCCGCACCGATCTCTTCTCCGACGAGGTGTACGTCTTCACGCCGAAGGGCGAGGTGAAGGTGCTGCCTTCGGGTGCGACGCCGATCGACTTCGCCTATGCCGTCCATACCGATGTCGGGCACCGAACGGTGGGCGCCAAGGTGAATGGCCGCATAGTGCCGCTCCACTATCGGCTGACGAACGGCGAGTTCGTCGAGATCCTCACCTCGAAGAGCGGCCGGGGACCCTCACGCGACTGGCTTGCCGTCGCGCGTTCCTCGCGCGCCCGCAACAAGATCAGGCAGTGGTATCAGCGGGAGACACGCGGTGAAACCGAGGCAAAGGGCCGCGAGCTCCTCGACCAGGCGCTCAAAGCGCAGAAGCTCCCCTATCGAAAGCTCCAGGGATCGAGCGTGCTCGCCCAGGTGATCCGGGAGACCGGCTTCAAGAAGGCCGAGGACTTCTACGTCGCGCTCGGGGCGGGGAAGCTCCAGCCCGGTCAGATCGTGAACAAGGTCATCCAGCGGCTGAAGACGGACGAGGTCGCCGCGGAGCCGGCCATCACGACGAAGCCGTCGCGCGCGAAGACGGCGGTCTCCTCGAACCGGCTCGGGATCACCGTCCCGGGAGTCGAGGACGTGCTCGTCCGACTCGCCAAGTGCTGCACCCCCGTGCCGGGTGACCCGGTCCTCGGCTACATCTCGCTCGGCCGCGGGATCACGGTGCATCGAGACGACTGCCCGAACGTGAAGGCACTCCAGAAAAATCCGGAGCGGTTTACCCGCGTCGAGTGGGAGGGAGGCGCGTCGGCCAGCTTCCTCGTACAGATCGCCGTCGATGCGTGGGACCGCTCGCGTCTGCTCGAGGACGTCGCCCGAACCTTCGCCGAGCACGGCGCCAACATCGTCTCCTACGGCGGCTCGGTCGAGGACGGGATGGCGCGCAACTGGTACACGGCCGAGGTGGGGGACGTGAAGGAGCTCCGGTCGCTCCTGGCGGCGCTCCGGAACCTCGACGCCGTATTCGACGCGTATCGCGTAACGCCGTCCTGATACGGCTCGGGGTTGGGCTTCAGCACGACCTGGCAACGACCACTGCGCCGGGGTCAGGCTGAAGCCTGACCCCAGGCAGTCACCGGCTCAGCGGCCAACCGGGCAGCTCACGGAGGGTAACGAGATCCTCGTCCTTGCGGGCGATGTCCTCCCACTCCGGCTTGAGCTCGAGCGCGCGACGCACGTGCTCGAGCGCATCGTCTGGGCGGCCCGCGAGCGCCTCGGCGCAGCCGAGGTTGTACAGCA
>JACCUU010000036.1 GCA_013811645.1 Actinomycetota bacterium
AGCGTGGTGATCGGCAGCTTGCGCTTGCGGTCGATGCGTGCGAAGACGAGCCCCTTCTTGTCGATCTCGACCTCGAGCCACGACCCACGCGATGGCATCAAGTTCGCCATGAAGACCTGCTTCGTGGCGTCCTTCGGCTCCATCAGATAGGCGCCAGGGCTCCGGACGAGCTGCGTGACGATCACGCGCTCGGTTCCGTTGATGACGAACGTCCCCCACGGGGTCATCATCGGAAAATCGCCCATGAAGACCCGCTGCTCGCGGATCTCGCCCGTCTCCTTGTTGACGAATCGGACCGTGATCGAGAGCGGGACCTGGTACGTCAGGTCCTTCTCACGGCACTCCTGAATTGTGAACTGCGGATCCCCGAACTCATACTCGGCGAACTCCACGGCGAGTGTGCCCGTGTAGTCCTCGATCGGCGAGATGTCGTCGATCGTCTCGCGAAGCCCTTCCTTCATGAACCAGTCGAAGGACGACTTCTGGATGTCGATGAGATTCGGGAGGTCGAGGACGTGCTTCAGGCGCGAAAAGCTCTTGCGCGCGCGTGGCGCGACAGCAACGCTGCTCAAATGTGACAGCCTCCCTTAACGACGTGCAGGGTTGGACGGACGAGACCTCGGCGGAACCTCGGAGGATAGCGCACGAGCACACCCCGCCGCAACCGCTTGTCGGAGCGGATGGGGTGCGTCGGAAGAGTGTAGCGAACGGGGCACGGGTGAGCGTCGACCGACCGTTTGCCCCGCGGTAGTCGTAGGGGCCGGGCATGCCCGGCCCCAACCGCAAGCTCGCCTACTTGAGCTCGACGGAAGCGCCCGCTTCCTCGAGCTGGGCCACGATCGAATCGGCCTCTTCCTTCGCAGCGCCTTCCTTGACCGCGTTGGGAGCTCCGTCGACGAGGTCCTTCGCCTCCTTCAAGCCGAGCCCCGTGATCGCGCGCACGACCTTGATCACCTGGATCTTCCTGTCACCGGCACCGGTGAGGACGACGTCGAAGGAGTCCTTCTCCTCCTCTGCGGCCACACCATCGCCGGCAGGCCCTGCCGCGGCGACTGCGACGGGAGCGGCGGCCGTGACCCCCCACTCCTCCTCGATCGCGTTCTTCAGCTCGACGAGCTCGAGCACGGTCATCTTGCCGAGCGAGTCGAGCACCTTGGATACATCGGTGGCCATTAGTTCTCCTCCTCTTCTCCATCTGCTGTTTGTTCGGCTACCTGCTCAGAGGGCTGTTCGCCGTCTCGGGCGGCAAATTCCGCTGAGGCGGAATCTGCCGGTGTCGATTCCTCATCGGTGTCGGCAGTCACTTCCGCAGGCTTCTCATCCTCGGCGGCTTCCGCCTCGGGAGGCGACACGACCTCGCCTTGCTCCTCGAGCTGCTTGATGCGCGCTTCGAGCAGGCCATAGAAATTCTGGAGCGGCGCGTTCACCAGCGCCACGAGCTGGGTCAACGGCGCCACGATCGCGCCGACCAGCTGGCCGCGCAGCACGTCGAGCGGCGGCAATGTCGCGAGCCGGTCGACCTCTTCGCCCGTCAACGTGTTGCCTTCCAGGATTCCTCCGCGCAGCGTCAGCACATTGGTCTCCTTGGCCTTCGTCGCCAGCGCCTTCGCCACGGCCGCAGGATCGCCGCCGGACTCGATGAAGGCGATCGCGGTCGGCCCCTCGAGCATGACGAGGAGCGCCTCCGCTCCCGCCTCTCGAGCAGCCCGTCGCGTCAGCGTGTTCTTGACGATGCGAAAGCGTGCTCCGTGCTGGAGCAGGTCGTCGCGAAGCGCCTCGAGCTGCTTGTTCGTGAGCCCGCGGTAGTCGGCGACGATCAGCGTGTCCGCTTCTCGCAAGTCGGATGCGAGCTCGGAGACGATTCGTTCCTTGTCGGATTTCAGCATGTCGTGGTCCTCCTCAAAATGACGAAACCCGCACGAGGCGGGTCCTGGCGGGCGCGAGCCCTTCGAGAACCTGCCTCGGCTGGACCTCTGCCCTCGGTATCGATCTGGCCGTATCGATCCGGGGCTGCCAGCGGTCTTTGGCGGGAGACGTCTGTAGCTAGGCCGAGACTGTAGCTTCCTCCAGCTCCTCCGCGATGTCGCGCGTCTTCGTCGAATCGACGTGGATCCCGGGGCCCATCGTGGTGGCCAGCGTGATCTGCTGGATGTAGCGACCCTTTGCCGCCGAGGGCTTGGCACGGACGATCTCCTCGACGAGAGCGGCGTAGTTCTCGAGCAGGGCACGCTCGTCGAAGCTCTTCTTGCCGATCGGGAGGTGGACGTTCCCGCCACGATCGGTGCGGTACTCGAGCTTCCCTGCCTTGGAGTCCGTCACGGCCTTGCCGATATCGAACGTGACCGTGCCCGTCTTCGGGTTCGGCATCAGCCCCCGCGGGCCGAGCACGCGTCCGAGCTTGCCCACCACGCCCATCTGATCGGGGGTCGCGATCGCGACGTCGAAGTCGAGGAACCCGTCTTCGATGCGGCTGGCGAGGTCTGCCGAGCCGACGATGTCCGCCCCTGCGTCCTCCGCCTCGCGCGCCTTCTCGCCTTCGGCAAAGACCGCGACGCGGACGTCCTTGCCGATGCCGTGCGGCAGCATGATCGTGCCGCGGAGCTGCTGGTCGGCGTGACGCACGTTCAGGCCGAGCCGGAAGTGCGCCTCCACGGTCTCGTCGAAGCGCG
>JACCUU010000038.1 GCA_013811645.1 Actinomycetota bacterium
TGTTCCCGATCCAGTCGGTCAGCACCCAGTAGTAGCCCGCCACGCCGAGCAGTCCGAGGCCGACGACGAGGAGCCCCGTCACCGAGCCAGCGCGGAAGGCGACCTTGAACGCGGGCTGGAGACCCTCGCGCGCAGCCTCTGCTGTGCGCACGTTCGAGCGCACGGCGACGTTCATGCCGATGAACCCGGCGGCGCCCGAGAAGATGGCGCCGATCAGGAAGCCGAACGCAGTCCCCCAGCCGAGCTCCGCGTAGAAGCCGAGCAGGAAGAACGGGACGATCGCCACGACCGCGATGGCCGTGTACTGCTTGCGCAGGTACGCGGCCGCTCCCTCCTGGATCGCGTGCGCGATCTCCTGCATGAGCTCGTTCCCCGCCGGCTGCCTGAGCAGCCACCAGGTCAGATAGATGCCGTACAGCACGGCGAGAACCGCGCACGCAAGCGCGAACCCGACAGCATGGTCTACGAAGAAGTCCATCGATCCTCCGGTTTACAGGTCGTCACAAACTGAGCGCCGAGTCACCTCGGCGCGGCCGATTATGTATCACAAGCCGGCGAGCGTGCGGTCAGGCTGAAGCCCGAACCTGGGTCTTCGGGAGCGCCTGGGGTCAGGCTTCAGCCTGACCTCGCTCTTGGGTTTTCGACGCGCGAAGAACTGAAACCGAGGTCTGACTGAAGTCAGACTCCATCGTCAGACGGCTGCTGTTCGTGTTCAGTGACCGCCTTTGCATACGCAAGCTGGAGGTTCATCCGCGCTTGCTCGAGATCGCGCACGACCGCCTCGTCGGCGCCGCTCTCGCGCAGCACGGGCTCGAGCGCCCGAAGTGCCTCGATTGCCAGCCGTACCTGCGGAAGGTCGCGGGTGTCCGCCGACACCCGGCGAAAGCCGATCGACGCCGTGGTCGCCAGCGCCTGAACGAGGACATCGGCGACCCCGATCCGGTCGAGGGACTCGAGCAGCTCCTGCTCGGTCGGCACCGCGCCCTCAGCCACCGATCTTCTCCGTCGCAGATACCTGCTCCGCGTAGATCTCCTCGAGCGAGGCGGCCTCCTCGAAGCGCTCGATCTGGCGCTCCGCGGCGTTTCGCTCCGGAACCGCGAGATAGGGTGCCGCGCCGATCTCCGCGGCGACCGGAAGCACCCACTCGATCAGCTCCTCGATCCGCTGGCGCGCGGGAATCGCAGAACCCCGGTCGAAGTCGATCAGCTTCCCGGGCAGTCCGTAGCGGAGCGCGCGCCAGAAGTTCTCCTCGATCAGTCTGTGGGGGAGCGGCTCCACCCGCTCGCCCTCGTCGTAGGCGCGGGCGATGCGGGCAGTCAAGGACGTCGCGAATGCGGCGAGGGACTGCGCCTCGGAGAGCTCCGGCTGGCCGTCGCAAATCCTGATCTCCACGGTGGGGAAGACCATGTGCGGTCGGACGCTCCACCAAATCTGCGTGTTCTCGGTGATCGACCCGGTCTCGTAGAGGAAGCGGACGAAGCTTTCGTACTCGTCCCAGGAGGCGAACGCGTCCGGAACCCCGCAACGAGGAAAGAAGCGCGTGAATATCTGCGTCCGGGCCGAATGCAGGCCGCTGTTGACGTTCTCCACGAACGGCGAGCTGCACGACAGCGCGAGGAGCTCGGGGAGGAAGTTGCGCAGCGCGCTCACGACCGCGATCGCCCGATCGGGTCCGTTGATGGCAACGTGGACATGCAGACCGAAGGTGTTGTTGCGCCAGACGACGTAGCGCAAGAGCTCGTCGTTTCGCCGGTAGTGGGGCGTGTCGATGATGCGCTGCTCCTTCCAGTCGGCCCAGGGGTGCGTGCCGGTCGCGCCGAGCAGAAGCCCCATCGGCTCGACGAGCGCCTGCAGCTGCGAGCGGCGCTCGGACATCACTCCGGGAACATCCGCAAAGGTCTCGCAGCGCCCCGTCCGCACCTCGACCTCCGACGCGATCAGCTCTCCGACCAGGTGCTCCTCGACTGCCGTGCCTGTTGCGGCGGACTTCACGTCTTCGAAGCGGTTCGTGAGGTCGAGCGAGGCGGAGTCGACGAGCGCGAACTCCTCCTCGACCGCGACCGTGAAGTCCGTGGCAGACTCGAATTGCGCTCGCGATCGTGCGATCAGTTCGTCCGCGGAGAGTCGCTGCTCGTCGCCCATCGGCGCACTACAGTAGTGAAAGCGTTAGCGGCGGCTTCAGGGACGGGCCGGTTGCCACGAGGGTGCGAGCACCGAGTCCCGCTTCTTGGTGCACGAGGTCAGCGGGCGGACGCGTCCGCTTGCGACGCCGACCAGGTGGATAGCCGTGCATTCGAGGGCCGGCGACGTCTCGAAGGCAATCGTCCGTCCGTCCGCGCTCCAGGCGAGCTTGGAGGGGCCGGACGCGAAGTGCATGTGTGCCAGCACGAGCCGCTCGTTGGTGCCATCGCGATCGATCATGTGAAGCGTCGCTTTCCCGTCGAATTGCGTGAGATTCGTCCAGCGTGCGAAGGCGATCCGCAAACCGTCCGGCGACCAGGCCGGTGCAGTCTCGAAGACTCCGGCCGGCGTCCGCGTCAGTTGTCGAGGCGTGCCGCCCGTTGCGCCGACGACGTAGAGGTCCATGGACGCGTCCTGCGACGCGAGGTTCAGGCCGCGCGTGAAGACGATCTCGCGTCCGTCGGGCGACCAGCTCGGATCGCGCAGAGGCCCCCGTACGAGGAGCCGTGCGTCGACTCCGTCCTCGCTCATCACGTGCAGGTCGCCGAACCGCGAGGGCACGCTGGTCGCCACCGACTCACCGCGGACGAAGGCGATCTCGCGGCCGTCCGGGGACCAGCTCGGCTGCCCGGACATCCACCCGTCCTCTTCAGGAGTCAGCTGCTGCTGGTCGTCGCCGTCGGCGCCCATGACGAACACGTCGTCCTCGGTGAACGTCGAGAACTCGCCGACGTCTTCGTTTCGCGTGAACGCGATCCGGCGACTGTCGGGAGACCAGACGGGCTCCGAGGTTGTGAGTCGCGCCGTCACCCGGCGCTTGTCGGTGCCGTCGGTCTCCATCACGCAGATCGCGTACCAGGCGTTGCCGCGCTCTTTGCAGCTGTAGGCGATGGCGTCGCCTCGCGCAGCAGGATCCTCGTCGCGTACGACCAGGACACCCGCGATCGCACCCACTACCAGGAGCCCGCCCATGCCCAGGGCTAGCGGAATGACGAACCGTCGTAGCGGCAATCGCATTATCCGGGCCGATCATGACGAGCGCAAAGGCGTTCCACAAGTGAGTTACGAGCCTCTGTCAGGCGCTCACGAATCGAGGAGCTGCTCCGCGACGTTCGCCCAGCTCCAGCGCTCGACGACTGCGCGACGTGCCGCTTCCGAGATCGCCGCTCGTCGTGCAGGCGAGAGAGCGAGCAGCTCGCGGAGCTTCTCGCGCAATTCGTCTGTGTCTCCCGTTTCGAAAGACGCGAGGTGCCGTAGGCCCCGTGGATATTCGGCCTCGAGCCCTTCGGCGACCTCCGCGAGCCCGGAGTGCCGTGCGACGAGCGGCGGGCAGCCTGCGGACGCCGCCTCGGCGGCGACCATGCCGAACGCCTCGGGGAAGATCGAGGGCACGACGCACGCGTCGGCGAGCGCCAGCAGGTGCACGAGGTGGCGGTGCTCGAGCGGTCCCGTAAAGAGCGTTCGCTCGCGATCGGCGAGTGCTTCGAGCTCAGCGCGGTAGTCCCCGAAGCCGACGACGACCGCACGGGCATCGAGCCCCCGAAGCGCCTCCAGCAAGACGTGAACGCCCTTGTTTCGAAGCAGCTTCCCGAAGTACACGACCGTGGGTCGCTCTCTCTCGAGGAACGCCGTGAGTCGCTCCGCGTTCCCCTCGTCGGGAAGGCGCTCGTTTACGCTCTCGGAATTCGGCGGATCGCGCCGCGCCTCGGCAAGCAAGGCTGCGAGCGCCTCCTCGCGCGGCCGCGGACGCCATTCGTCCACGTCGACTCCGGGCGGTACCTCGTAGACGCGGTCGACCTGGCCACACACCTCTTCGAGCACGTCTCTGATGTGTGTGGAACCCACGAACACGGCTTCAGCGCCGTCGAGCGCCTGTCTCCCCCAGGCCCCGAGCACGGGCCGTCCGCGAAGCGAGTACTCGAGCTCGGAGCCGTGAGCCTTGACCGCATAGCGGGAGCCCGTCGCCGCTCCGACAGGTCCACCGAGGAGCACGTGATTGCAGAAGACGAGATCGGCAGGAAGCCGCTCCCGAACCGCGGCCGCGTTCGCCTCGACCCAGTGGTCGAGCTCGGCTCGAGTGCAGTCCTGGAGGAGCTTGACCTCGTAGCCCGCGTAGCGATCGAGCACGAAGACGGGGAGAAGCCCGCCGACGTCCGGCCGGATCGCCTCGGCGCCGCCGAGGTCGTAGAGCTCGGGACGGGGCTCCTGGCTGAAGACGGTGACGTCGTGCCC
>JACCUU010000045.1 GCA_013811645.1 Actinomycetota bacterium
CCGGTCACGGCCACCCTCTGCTTCCCGTCTGGACTGACCCGGGCCGCCGCGCCCGCCAGCGCGAATCCCGAGGCAGGATGCTCGACCTTCGCGTATGCGGACGCCGAACCGTCGATCCGGGGAACGACGACCTCGGTGATCAGCTCTCCCGGGGCGAGCGCAGTCGTGAACGGGCCGAGGAAGAACTCCTCTGCGGAAACGGATCGTTCGTTGCCTGCAGTGCGCAGGATGAGCCGCGCGCCGAGCGCGAGCATGACGGCGGGCATGTCGGACGCGGGATCGGCGTGGGCGAGGCTTCCGCCCAGAGTGCCACGGTTACGAACCTGCAGGTCACCGATAACAGACGCGCACTCGGCGATCGCGGCGAGCGGCGGCCGATCCAGCTCCGGCGCGCTTTCGAGCTCGTCCCAGGTCGTGAGAGCGCCGAGACGTAGGTCGTTCTCGTCCATATGCACACCGCTGAGCTCGAGCCGACCGATGTCGACCAGAACGCTCGGCCGGACGATCCGGAGCTTCATCACCGGAAGCAGCGACTGGCCGCCCGCGAGCGCCTTCGCATCCGGGCTGGCGAGTGCTTCTAGCGCTTCAGCGAGCGACGAGGGACGAACGTGCTCGACAGCGGCGGGGATCACGCTGCGTTCCCTTCGCGCAGGGTCGTCGCGGCCTCGCGCACTGAGTCCACGATCGATTGGTAGCCGGTGCAGCGGCAGAAGTTGCCACGTATGGCCCGGCGGATAGTCGCATCGTCGGGGTCCGGCTCTCGCGTCAGGAGATCGGAGGCGGTCAGGATCATTCCGGGTGTGCAAAATCCGCACTGAAGGCCGTGGTGCTCGACGAAGGCGCGTTGAATCGGGTGGAGCACGCCGTCCTTCGCAAGGCCCTCGATCGTCGTCACGTCGGCGTCCTCTGCCTGCACCGCGAGCATCGTGCAGCTCTTCATCGCCCGTCCGTCGACCAGCACGGTGCACGCACCGCATTGACTCGTGTCGCAGCCGACGTGCGTGCCCGTGAGTCCGAGCCCGTCGCGGAGCGCATGGACGAGGAGCGTCCGCGGCTCGACCTCGAGCGAGCGGGGCTCGCCGTTGACGATCAGCTCAAATCGCCGGGCCGCGGGCATGTGTCCAGTCTATGCAGGCGCGATCCGCTCACTTCGCCGGAGCGAATGCGTTCTAGAATCGAAGTTCCAGTGGAGGCCGTCGAGGTCGAAGAGATCACGCGCGTCTTCGAGCCGCGGCGGCGCAGCGGGACGCGCGTCGTCGCTCTCGACGAGGTGTCGCTGACCGTTCCGACGGGCGAGATCCACGGCCTCCTCGGCCCGAACGGAGCAGGCAAGACGACGTTGGTGAAGATCCTCTCGACGGTTCTCCTGCCGACGTCGGGGAAGGCACGCGTCCTCGGCCACGATGTCGTCGACGAGACGGAAGCCGTTCGCCCGCTCATAGGCATCGTGTTCGGCGGGGAGCGAGGGCTCTACTGGCGCCTCAGCGGGCGTCAGAACCTCGAGTATTGGGGGGCGCTCTACAAGCTCTCCTCGCGCGAGGCCAAGGAGCGGGCGCAGCAGCTACTCGAACGTGTCGGCATGGCCGACAAGGCCGACGAGCGGGTCGAGGAGTACTCCCGCGGCATGAAGCAGCGACTCCACTTGGCCCGCGGCCTCATGGGCGACGGCAAGGTGCTTTTCCTCGACGAGCCGACGACCGGCATGGATCCGCTTGCGGCGCGTGAGTTCCGGGCGCTGATCGGCGAGCTCCGAGACGAGGGCCGCACGATCCTGCTCGCCACGCACGACATGGTCGAGGCCGAGATGGTTTGCGACCGGGTCACGCTGATCGACCGTGGGAAGGTCATCGCGACGGAATCTCCCCGGACGCTGGGGCAGGTGCTCTCGCGTTTCCAGCGGATCGATGTCGAAGGGGTGCCTCTGGTCGTACTCGACGAGATACGGGCGATTCGCGGCGTGGCTAGCGTGACGGCAGTCGACGGCGTGGGCACGCGGATCGAGGTCGACGAGGAAGGAGCGACGCAGCTCGTTCTGGAGCGCCTCGTGAGCGCGGGCGCGACCTCGGTGCGTACGAGCCTGCCGAGCCTCGAAGAGGTGTACGTGCAGCTCATCGGCGAGCGCGGAATGGAGATCTAGAGCTCGTGAGGGCATTCCGTGCAGGATTTGCGCTCGAGCTCTGGATCATCCGTTCTAACCCGGACGCGCTGATGCCACTCTTCACGGCACCGCTTTTCGCGATCATCTTCATGGCCATCGTGCGTCAGAGCGGACGCCCCGACCTCGAGTCGGACGCGCTGATGGCGCCTGTGCTGATGACGCTTCTCTGGGTTGCGCTGCAGCATGCGGGCACGCTGATGGTCGGCGATCGCTGGCAGGCTCTTCTCGAGCCGATCATCGCGTCGCCCACGAGCCTGGCGTCCGTCTTGCTCGGACGGATCATGTCGCTGATGTGTTTCGGGCTTCTTTCCTTCTTCGAGGTGTGGGCGGTCGGAAAGCTCGTCTTCGGCGTCTCGATTCCCTTCGAGCATCCCGTAGAGCTCTTCCTGACGTTGGTCTGTACGGCGCTCGCGATGGCGGGTCTGGCCGTCACCTTTTCGGCGCTTCTGGTCATGACCCGGAACGCCTACACGTTCACCAACTCCACGAGCTTTCCCCTCTATCTCCTGGGGGGCGTGTTCGTTCCCGTTGCGATCCTCCCGGACTGGATCCAGCCGGTTTCGTCGATCCTGTTTGTCTCCTGGAGCTCGGATCTCCTTCGCGCCAGCGTCAACGAAGCGCCGGTGGAGAGCTTCTGGCCGAGACTGGGGATGGTCCTTCTGCTCGGCACCGCCAGCTTCGCGATCGGCCGCGTCGTCCTCCACTACGTCTTGCGGAGAATGCGAGCGAGCGGAGAGCTGGCCGCCGCGTGAGCGCGGTTGCCACAACCCTCAATGTCATGCAACACGCCTTCCGCGCGGGCATCGCAGACTACCGCGCGATCTTCACCTGGAAGAGCTGGCTCGCAGGCTGGTACGTCCGGGTGCTCGCGCAGGTTGCCTTCTTCGCCCTGATCGGCGAGCGCCTGGGCGACGACGAGAAGACGTACTACCTGCTGGTCGGCAACTCACTCTTGATCGCGGCGCAGGTCGGGGTCTTCTCCCTGAACATGACCTCGGCCGAGCGCTGGGCGGGCACGCTGCCTCTCCTCGTCGCGAGCCCTTCGAGCCCCGTCGTCGTCTTCTCGGCGCGCGGCGCCTACCTCGCGATAGACGGTTCGCTGAGCGCGCTTGGCGCGCTGTTCATCGCGGGGCCGCTCTTCGGAATGGACCTGCCCTGGCCGCGAGTCCTCGCCGTGGTGCCCCTGACGCTGCTCGTCGGCCTCGCGTCCTATGGGTTCGGGACGTTCCTTGCGGGAATCGTCTTCCGCTACCGGAGTATCAACAGCCTCGTGGTCGTGACGACGTATGTCTCGCTGATGGCGGCATGCGGCGTCAACGTGCCCCTTTCCTACTACCCCGAGCCGCTCGAGCTGCTGGCGCGCTTTCTCCCACTTACAAACGGGCTGCTCGCGATCCGCGGGGTGTTCGCCGGGTTACCGGCCGTCGAGATCGTCGGCAACGCCGCGCTCGAGCTGGCAGTCGGGTTCGGCTGGATGACGGCTGCGCTCATGAGCTTCAACCGGCTCGCGTCGCGGGGCCGGCGCGACGGATCGCTCGACTTCGGTGCGTGAACTAGGCGGCGAGAGCGGAGAGCTTGTCGCGCAGGTACGAGAGATACGGCTGGGGGTCGATCGTGGACGAGCCGGTGAGCCGCTCGATCGTCTCCTTGGGCGTGAGCTTGCGTCCGAGCGAGTAGAGGTTCTCGGTGAGCCATGCTGACAGCCCTTCGAGCTCGCCTGCCTCCATCTGCGCGTCGAGGTCGGGAATCGCGTCCCGCACGACCGACCAGATCTGGAGCGAGATCACGTTCCCGAGCGCGTAGGTCGGGAAGTAGCCGATCCCGCCGCTCGACCAGTGGACATCCTGGAGAACGCCTCGCGCGTCGTCGGGAACCCCGACGCCCAGGAGCTCTTGCATTGCTTCGCTCCATGCCTCCGGAACGTCCTTCGGCGCCAGTGTGTCCTCGATCAGTCGGCGCTCGATGTTGAACCTGAGGATGATGTGCAGGCTGTACGTCGTCTCGTCGGCCTCCACGCGAAGCAGCCCCGGTTCGGCGCGATTGATCCCCGCCATGAAGGCGTCGAGGTCGACGCTCGAGAGCTGCTCGGGGAACGTCTCCTGCAACGGCTCGTACCAGTGCGACCAGAAGGGACGGCTGCGGGCGACCAGGTTCTCCCACGTCCGGCTCTGGGACTCGTTCAGGCCGAACGACGGCGAATTCGC
>JACCUU010000061.1 GCA_013811645.1 Actinomycetota bacterium
GCGCCAGCGTCACCGTCTCCGCCGGCGAACGCGAAGGACTCGTCACCGTCACCTGCTCCGGGGAAGATCTGGGCCTTCTCATCGGTAAGCACGGGCAGACGATCGACGCGATCCAGTACCTCGCCAACGCGGTCGCGCGCGCGGAAGGAAGCGAGTACGAGGTCGTGGTGGACGCTGCGGGGTACCGGGCGCGCCGTAACGCTTCCCTCGAAGCGGTCGCGAATCGCTCGGCACGCGAGGCCGCCACGACGCAGAACGCGGTCGAGCTCGAACCGATGACGCCCGTCGAGCGGAAGATCGTGCACGAGGCGCTGAAAGACGATCCCGAGGTGGAGACGCAGAGCGAAGGCTCGGAGCCGAACCGCTACGTCGTCGTGCTTCCTCGCAGCAGCGCCGATTGACATGACGGAGGGGATCCTCGAGCGCTGGCTCGAGGGCGTGCTTTCGACCCCTGGGCTCACGGGGCTGCGCGATGCCGCCGAAGCCCGGCGCGTTCTCGTGGACGACGCGCTTCGCGCCCGGTCGCTGATCGAGCGCACGCCGGGGCCGATTGTCGACGTGGGCTCGGGGGGAGGCTCTCCGGGAATTCCGCTGGCGGTCGCGTTTCCCGACCGCTCGTTCGCGCTGCTCGAGGCGGAACGGCGCAAGTGCGATTTCCTGAGTGAGATCGCTCGAGAGCTCCCGAACGTGGACGTGGTCTGGGGACGGGCGGAGGAGCAGCCGACGGATCGATTTGGGATCGGGCTCGCCAAGGCGCTCGCGAAGCCGCCCACGGCCGCGGAGCTCTGTCTCCCGCTCGTCGCGGAGGGGGGCGCCGTGATCCTCTGGGTGGGCGAGTCCGCAGAGCCCGGACCGGTAGCCCTGGTCGCGAAGCGCCTGGCTGCGCAAGTAGAGGACTCCTGCGAAGGTTTCTTCATCCTCCGGAAAATCGGGCCGACGCCAGCCGGGTTCCCGCGCCGACCCGGGATGGCGAAGAAGCGGCCGCTCGCCTAGCTCGATAGTCGCTCGGAATTGCGCAAGCGCATCCCACTGAACTCGACCGTCGACGCGGCGACGCGATCCCAGAGCGGCCAGAGGCTCGCCACAATTCGGAGCTCGATCTCGGCGACTGCGTGGAGCGTCAGTAGATCTCCCAGCTCGACCACCTCGAGCGGCTCGACTGGCAGCCGACTGAGCCAGTAGCCACCAACTTCCGGGTCCGGCGCGAAGGACGTTTCGGGCAGGCGGTAAGCAACGACGTTCGCTTCCCGGATCCGGGCCAGCCAAGCGGCTTCGAACGCATGTACGCGCGTCGCGCCGGCGAGGAAGCGGTCTTCATCCTCGGTCGTGGTGTCCGGTCCAGCCCAGAAGGTGCCGCGCGGACAGTCGCGTGGAAACCAGTAGAGCGGGACATGCCGAGTGTCGATCGCCCAGACGCGCGGCTCGTTGCTCTCCGCCGTCGCACTGAGATGCGGCTCGAAACGGCCTATTGCCGCATCCTCGCTCACGTGCCAGAGCGCGTGGGCGCCCTCACCGGCGTATGCAGGCGCGGGAGCGCGCACGCGAGCGACTCTAGCCGCCCCTCTCTTTACGCTTGCCCAATGCCCGCCCGGGTCTACGCAGTCGCGAACCAGAAGGGCGGCGTCGGCAAGACGACGACCGCCGTCAACGTCGGCGCCTGCCTCGCCGAGGCGGGGGAGCGTGTGCTGCTCATAGACCTCGATCCGCAGGCGAACGCGACCTCGGGGCTCGGCATGCGAGCGAACGGCGCGTCGACCCACGACCTCCTCGATGGCACGCCGCTCTCCGCCCTCGCGAAGCCGACGCCGTTCCCGAACCTCGATGTCGTCATGGCCAAGAACGACCTCGCTACCGCGGCCGTGGAGCTCTCGACCCGCGAGGGCGGCGAAAGCTACCTCGCCGAGGCGCTCGGAGGCGCGCTCGATCCGTACTCCTTCGTCTTCCTCGATTGCCCGCCGTCCTTCGGCACCCTGACCGTGAACGCGCTCGCTGCGGCCAGTCGAGCGCTCGTTCCCGTGCAAGCGGAGTACTACGCGCTCGAAGGCCTTTCGCAACTGCTCGGGACGATCAACCTCGTCAAGGCGCGGCTGAACCGCGAGCTCGCGGTGGCCGGCATCCTGCTCACGATGGCGGACGGGAGGACGCGCCTCGCCGCTCAGGTCGAAGCCGAGCTCCGCAAACACTTCGGCGAGCTCGTCTTCACGCAGACAGTGCCCCGCTCGGTGCGACTCGCAGAGGCTCCGAGCCACGGGCTTCCCGCAATCGCCTACGACCGACGCTCGGCCGGGGCGCAGGCCTACTGGAAGGTGGCGATGGAGCTTGTCGAGCGTTCCTAAGGAGCGGAGAGGCCTCGGGCGCGGGCTCGAGGTGTTGCTGGGCGAAGGCGGCCAGCCGGAGTTGCTTCATCTTCCCGTCGAGACGATCCATCCGAATCCTCGCCAGCCTCGCCGACGGTTCGAGCCGGAAGCGGCAACCGGGCTGGCGGCATCGATCCGCTTGCAGGGAGTGCTGCAACCCATCGTCGTTCGCCGCCGCTCCGAGGGCGGCTTCGAGCTGATCGCCGGAGAACGGCGCTGGCGTGCCGCGAGGGCTGCGGGGATGCCGACCCTCCCCGCGCTCGTCCGGGACGTCGAGGACGGTGAGTCGCTTCTCCTCGGGCTCGTGGAGAACGTCGCGCGCGAGCAGCTGTCGCCCGTCGAAGAGGCCCGGGCCTACGCATCTCTGGTCGACGAGTTCGAGCTCTCCCTGGGCGACGTGTCACAGCGTGTCGGCCGCTCGAAGTCGGCGGTCTCCAATCGACTGCGCCTGCTCGAGCTACCGGAGGAAGTGCTCTGGATGCTCGCCCGCGGCGACCTGACCGAGGGGCACGCCCGCGCCGTGCTCTCGCTCCCGGACGACGACGCCCGCCGCCGTCTCGCTCGCAGGATCGCGAAGGAAGGTCTGACCGTGCGCA
>JACCUU010000078.1 GCA_013811645.1 Actinomycetota bacterium
CCGAGAAGTCGTCCGAGCGGTTCAACTGGATGTATTCGCCCGAGGAGCTCGCCGAGTGGGTGGAGAAGCTCGGCCGGCTGACCGAGGACGCGGACGAGGTGTACGCGCTCTTCAACAACAACCGCGACGACTTCGCGCCGCGCAGCGCGCTTCTCCTCCGCGGCCTGCTGGACGAAGCTGGAATCCCCGCGGCCGGCGGGATCGAGCCGCCCCCGCTCGCGCCGACGCTGTTCTAGCTCCCCTACGCCGCCGCGTAGAGCTGGACGTTTCCGTGCTCGCCGAGGCGCACCCGCTCGAGAATCGCGTAGAGCCGCTCGGCGCAGTCGGGCGAGGGGAGCAGCTCGAGCGGGCACGGCTCGCCCGTCGGCATGCGCTCGCCGGCGAGGTCGACGAGCCGAGCCTCGAAAGCGGCGTCGTCCAGATCCGCGGCCGACACCGGGAGCCCGATCCACGTCACCCCGCCGAACCCGCGGGCGCGCACCGTTCCGTCGGGCGCCCGCTCCGGCCTCAACCCGCACGAGCGGTAGTACTCCTCGAGCGCGGCGATCAGCTCGTCCCGGGTCACGCTCATCGCTGCCGGACGATGGCAGACCGCGCGGACGGCATGGCGCGGTCTTAACAGTGCCTGTCCCTGTAAGCGTGACAAGAGTGCGCCGAGCGATCCACAGCTGCACCGGCCCCTAGAGTCCTGCCTGTGCGCATCCTCTCGGTCACGCACGGTCCGACGGTACCAGGCGGCGTCTTCGACGAAGTCGTCCGAGCGGCCGGGCACGAGCTCGAGCGTTGGGTCGTCCCGTTGGGCGGTATGCCACAGCCCGTTTCGAGCTACGACGCGCTGATGGTGTTCGGCGGATCGATGCACCCGGACCAGGACGAGCAGTTCGGGTGGCTCGAGCGCGAAGCCGACGTACTCGCACGAGCCCTGGCCGAGGACGTCCCCGTGCTCGGCGTCTGTCTCGGCGCCCAGCTGCTCGCGCGCGCGGCGGGAGCCTGGGTCGGGCGGGCCCGGGAGCCCGAAGTGGGCTGGTTCGACGTGCACCTGACCCCTGCAGGGCGAAGCGATCCTGTCCTCGGCGTGCTCGCCCCACGAACACAGGCCTTTCAGTGGCACCACTACACCTTCGGAATCCCCGAGAACGGGATCGAGCTCGCGCGGAACGAGCTTTGCACACAGGCTTTCCGGGTTGGTTCGCGCGCCTGGGGCCTCCAGTTCCACGCGGAGGTGACCCTCGAGATGATGCGGGTGTGGACGGCCGAGGATCCCGACGACCTGCCCGTCGGCGTCGACGAGTTCCTCGCGGTGGCGGAGACTCGAATCGCCGACTGGAACGACCAGGGCCGGGCGCTCTGCGCCGCGTTCCTGGAATCCGCGGGAAGCTGATCGATGCTCACTCTCCCCGCCGAGGCCGACGTCCTCGAACGACTGGTCGCGTGGGGTGAAGCGGACGGGTCGATCCGCGCCCTGATCCTCACCAGCTCCCGTGCGAGATCGGACGGCTCCGTCGACACACTGTCCGACTACGACCTGATCGTCGCCGTCACCGACACCGCCGGCTTCACCACGAACGACGAGTGGGTGTCGGCGTACGGCGAGCCGCTCGCACGTTGGGGCGACCAGAGCGAGTTGTACGGCCTGACGAAGCACTTCCTGGGGGTCGTCTACGCGGACGGCGTCAAGGTCGACTACACCGTTTGGCCGGAGGCGCTTCTCGAGCGTGTCGCGGAAGCCGAGGCGCTACCGGAGGAGCTGGACGTCGGCTACCGCGTGCTCCTCGACAAGCAGGGGCGGACGGCGAGGTGGAACGCACCGACGTACCGAGCCCACATCCCGGCCCCACCGACCGAAGCGGAGTATCGCGCGATCATCGAGGAGTTCTGGTGGGACACGACGTACGTGGCCAAGGCGCTCTGGCGCGGCGAGGTGGTCTTCGCCAAGTTCGCACTCGACTACGACGCGAAGATCGTCGCGCTGCGCCGCATCCTCGAATGGCGGATCGAGCTCGACCACGAGTGGTCGCTTCGACCCGGTGCGTACGGCCGCGGCCTCGAACGACGCCTGCCGGCCGACATCTGGAGCGAGCTCGCCGGCACCTACGTCGGGCCCGAGGTCGAGGAGAACTGGGACGCGCTCTTCCGCACCACGGCCCTCTTCCGTCGCATGGCCACAGAGGTCGGCGACGCGCTCGGCTACGCCTATCCCCTCGACGTGGACGAGGCAGTCAGCGACTACCTCGAGAAGGTCAGGCAGCTCCCCTCAGGGCACGGAGGGCAATAGCGGGTCGCGCGACCACTCGTGCCAGGAACCGGCGTAGTTTCGGGCGTGGTATCCGGCACCCTGAAACACCTGCACGGCGAACGCGGAGCGTTGGCCCGAGTGGCAGTAGGCGACGATCTCGGTTCCTTCGGGCAGTGCGACCAGGTCCCGCACGTCGCCTGCCGAGCGGCATCCGAGCAGGCGGTCGAGCGGCAGATTGCGCGCGCCGTCGATGTGACCCTGGCGAGGATCGCACGGAGCCCCGGCCAGTCCGGCGAACTCCTGCGTCGTTCTCACGTCCAGGATGACCAGGCCTTCCTCCCCGAGCCGCTTGCGGAGCTCGTCGAGTGCTATGTCTTCCACTGCTCCAGGAACTCCAGCAGCACGGTCGTGAACCGCTCGGGTTGCTCGCGCGTGAGCAGGTGACCTGCGCCCTCGAAGATCTCGAGCGATCCGCGGATCGCGCTCGCCGCGAGAGCGCGAGACTCGTCGATGGACACCAGCTCGTCGCCGTCACCAACGCAGACGAGCAACGGCCCGCCAAACGACGCAGCCACGCCCGAGAGGTCGAGACGGTCGCGCATCGCTTCCTGCGCGACTGCGAGCTCCTCTCCGTCGACCTCCGTGTCGAGATCCTCGGGAACGCCCTTCTCACGCAGCCGCGCGATCAACTCGTTTCGATACAGGCGGCGCTGCATCTCGTCGGCTCCCGCCTTCGATCCGGCGAGGACCATGCCGACGACGCGCTCGGGAGCACGGCGCGCGAGCGCGAGCGCGCAGTAGCCGCCCATCGACGCCCCGACCGCGACGAACGACCCGTCGATCTCGTCGAGAAGCCGTGCGGCCCAGCCGTCGATCGACGCCTTGCGCCCGTACAGGCGCGGTGTGAAGGGCCGGAACCCCGCGGCATCGAGCGCGGCGACCTGTGGCTCCCACATCGTCTCGTCGGGCGGCCACGCGTGGAGCAGCATGACCTTCAACGCCGCTCGATCCTGATCGCGTCGGCGATCTCAGGTGCGTCTGTGTAGCCGTGCTCCGCACCGGCGACGCTCATCGCACCGGCGAGCTCGGCGAGGAGCTCGCGTGCGGGAGCCAGCTCCGCGGGCGTCGAGGCAGTCACGGCAATCCGGCGCACCGACTCGGGATCGGCACCGGTCAGACGAGACACGACCCTCGGGTTGGCGGCGAGCCCGACGACGTCTCCAGGAGGAAGCGGTCCGTAGAACTCGGGGACGGAGAGATACTCGTCGACGATGCGCCCGCGTTCGAAGAGGATCATTCGAATGAGCTCGTCCCGCTCGACCCCGAGCAGCAGCGTCACCGACCCCATTCGGTCCGAGAGCTCGCGCGCGAGCCTGCGCAGCATGTCCGGATTGCGGTCGCAGACGTCGTCGTAGACGGCGATCCACCCGTTTCTAGGCGGTGCGACCAGCGATCCGCGCGAGCCGCCCGGAAGGCGTGGGACGAACTGGCGGACCGCGAGCTCGACCGCGCTGACGTTGTCGGTCTGGATGTGAATCGAGCCGAACGACGATGCCTCCTGGCGGCCGAGCTTCGCCTCGAGCGCCTCGATCGAGCCGGTCATGATCACGACCTCGTCGCGAAGACCCCAGCGCGCGTACAGCGAGCGCGCTCCCGCATTCGAGGCCACGACCTCGAGATCGAGCTGCTGGATTCCGCGCTCGCGAAAAGCCGTAAGCACCTCGCGCATCAGGTCGGTCCCGACGCCGCTTCGGCGATCTTCTCGGTCGACGTAGAGATCCGTCAGCGTGCCGAAGCCTGGCGCTCGCTCCCTGGCGAGCGCAAACCCGACCGGCTTCGAGTCGTCGTCGAGCGCGACGAACGCGATCTCGGACTCGAGGATCTCCGCGATCTCGGCAAGCTCCTTGTCGTGATCAGCCGGCCCCTCGTGCGTCGGCGGAGGGATCTCGTGGTCGAACTCGCGCCAGAGGGCCGCGATCGCGTCGAAGTCCTCGGGATTCGCGCGCCGGACCTTCACCCGGCCATCCTCGCGGCCGCGAGCAGAAACTGCGCGGACAGGTTCTGGAAGGGGCTGAAGCGGTCACTCATGGCTCGGACCTCCGGGATCGTGAGCGGGCGGCCGTCAGCGTAGAACGCCGACACTGCCTTCCGCACGCCAAGGTCGCCGGCGGGCCAAGCATGCGGGCGCGCCAGGTGGCGCGCGAGGAACCAGTCCGCGGTCCAGCGACCGAGACCGGGCAACGCGGTCAACGCAGCGATGACCTCGTGGTCGGGTAGGAGAGCGAGCGCGTCGAATTCGAGCTCCGATCGTGCGAGCTCGATCACATACTCCGCTTTCTTCTGCGAGAAGCCGAGTGCGGGAAACTCACGTGGGTCGGCGAGCGCGACGGCTTCGCGTGACGGAAACTCCCAGGCGATCCCGTGCTTCAGGCCGAAGCGCTGGACGAAACGTCCGCGGATCGCTGCCGCTGCCTGCAGGGAGATCTGCTGGGTGGTGATCGCGACCACGAGCGCCTCGAACGGACGTGGGTTGAGCGTCGGCCGAAAGCCGGCGAGCGCAGTTGTGATCGGGCCCATGATCCGATCACCCGCGGCCCACGTGCGAAAGGGATCGAGAGCGAAGGGCAGCCCGAGCAGACGCGAGACCTCCTCCGCGGACTCGGCATTGAAAGGGTCCACACGAACCCCGCCGAGCGCGGCTTCGATCCGCACCTCCTGCCCGCGGATCACCCGGTGCAGGCCGTCCTCATGCCACACCGTGGCTCCGTCCGAGCCGAAGTCGCGGAAGCGCACGGTCGAGAGGTGGAAGTCGTACGGATCGGGAATGGAAATGACCACGGGTCGTGCTTACGACAACCGTGCGGCGATGTCGTGGAAATCTTCGAAACGCTCGAAGCCAACGCCTTTACTCTCGAGGTAGGTGGCCAGACCGTCGCAGGCGAAGACCCGCGACGCAGCGAGGGCGACGCAGCGATCCGAGAAGCCGTCGCCAGCGTAGGCGAACTCGCCGAGCCCGGCGACGTCCGCGCGCTTGCACGGCTCTCCGCACACGTCACAGACGTCCGCGTCGCGGAAGCGAACCTCCCAGGGACCGGGGCGGGGTTTCAACCGATTTGCCCGGACGTCCAGCCGGATCCCTTCCCGCTGCAGAACAGGCTCGATCAGCTCATGCAGTCCGCTCGAGACGACGAGCGGGCGGTGCTTGTCGGCGAAGTCCTCGAACCCACTACGCACCCTGACGTTCTCGCGGACCCAGTCGACGACCTCGACGAGCGGAGCGCTCACTGTCGCGACCTCGATGGCGATTACCTCGTTCAGCGTGAGGCGACCCAGCTGGTCCTCGGTCTCTGCGTAGACGCCTTCGTTTCCAAAGGTACGAACAACTTCGGAGAGGCTGTCAACCTCTGTGACTGTCCCGTCCCAGTCGACGACGACCCTCATGACCGGATGGTCTGCGAGAGCATTCCGATGCCCTCCGCCTCGAGCTCGACCGAACTCCCTGGAGCGAGATCGGCTACGGCGTCGAGTGCGGGACTGGCGAGGAGGTCTCCCGGCCGCAGAGTCGTTCCCTCCGACGCATGCGCCCGAGCGGCCCCCCAGTCGAAGCCCTCGAAGCGACCACGCAGGCGCTCTGCGGCGTCCACTCGGACGACCGCCTCGAGCTCGTTCGGATCCAGCTCGTCCGACGTGACGACGAGCGGGCCGAGGCCGAGAGCGAAGTCGCGGTCTTTCGGAGGTGCGAGGTCGGTGTCGCGCCACTCCATGAGCAAGGTGAACCCCGCGACCTCCTCGCTCGCCCCGATCACCGCCGTCACCCGCGGGAAGAGAGCGAACGTGCCTTGTGACACTGTGTCACTAGGGGTCGTTCCGACGGTCGCGCCGGAGCCGACGGTCGCAGCCGGGTTCGCAAAGACGAACGATCGCTGATCGTCGAAGATCCGCACAGCGGGCGGGTGCAGAACGGGCGGCAGCAGGCGGACACCGGCGAGCGGGTAGACGGCGTGCTCACGCGCGGAGCCTCCGCCAGTGAAGAAAGCCTGCAGCGTCTGCGCGGCGAGCTGGATCACGTGCTCGCCGTCGACCCGCCCGACCCACCCGCGCCTCAGAGGATGGTCGACTGGATGGAAGGTGCAGAGCTTCACGGCTCGGTGTGCACCACCACATCGGCGATTCCGGGAACTGCCTCGCGCACGCGCTCCTCGACCGCGCTCGCCAGTGCATGCGCCTCCGCAAGGGACGCCTCGCCGCCGAGCCCGAGCGTGACAAAGGCGACCAGGCCGTCGTCCGTTCGGACGAAGCGGAGCTCCCGAGGAGCCGCACCCGATTCCTCCCGCACGATCTGCTCGACGGCGCCGACGTCCACGTGAACCTCCTGGGCCGCCGCCGCCTCGGTGAGCGGCTCCAGGTGCGTGCGCACGTCCTCGACCTCGGGGACGGCCGAGAGGATCGATCGCTCGACCTCCTCCGCGATCTCGTGCGCATCTTCCAGTGCGAGGTCGCCCGGGAGCTTCAGATGAAGCGAGACCTCGACGCGCCCGTCGACCTCGAGAACGCCCAGGTTGTGGATCTCACGGACCTGCGGAACGCACAGTGCGGCCGCCAGCACTCGCTCTCGAATCTCCGCGTCCGCGC
>JACCUU010000080.1 GCA_013811645.1 Actinomycetota bacterium
GCTCGTCGTCGCGATGCTCCTGCTCGTGGCCTGGACCGGCTCGGCGGCCTGGTGGTCGATCGCCCCCGAGCGCAGCTGGGACGCGTTCAACAAGAGCGCGGCTTTCGCGGCCTTCCTCGGGCTGGGCCTCGTGCTCGCCGCGGTCGGCGGTCGAGCAGCGGCACGCCTGGGAGCGGGTCTCCTCGCGGTCGCCACCGGGATCGTCCTCACGTGGGCGCTCGTGGCCAAGTCCGTCCCGTCGCTCGATCCCGAAGGGGACCGGGTCGCCCGCCTCCGCGAGCCCGTGGAGTACTGGAACGCGCTCGCGCTGCTCGCGGACATCGCGCTCGCGCTCGGGCTCTGGCTCGGCGCCTCACGCGGTCATCGGGTGCCGGTACGGGTTGCGGGCGGGCTGCTCGTCTTCGTCGCGACGCTCTCGCTTTTGCTCACGCTCTCACGTGTCGGTGTCGCTACGGCTGCGGTGGTCGTGTTCCTTTGGCTCGCCCTCTCGGAGGGACGCCGTGTCGAGGGAGCGCTCCTGCTTCTCGCATCCGCGATACCCGCCGCGCTCGTCGGTGGCTGGGCTTTCACGCGACCGGCGCTCGTCGATGACGTCGCCGAGCGTGCCGATCGCGTCGCGGACGGAGCCGTGCTGGGCCTTCTCACGTTGGGCGCTGCAGTGGTTGTCGTCGCCTTCGTCGCGCTCGGCTCGCGGCGCGCTCTCGGCGAAGACCGCAGGAGGAAAGTCGGCCGCCTGCTCCTCGCCGCTGCGGGAGTCTGCGCAGCTGCGCTGCTCGCCGGGTTCGCCGTCGCGGTCGGCAGCGCGGTCTCGTCGGACGTGTCCTGTGCGGAGCTCGAGAACGACCCGAGCCGCCTCGGATCGCTCGACCTCAGCAACCGTTGGTGCTGGTGGAACGAGGCCATGGACGTCTATGCCGGGAATGCGCCGGAGGGCACAGGCTCGGGCACGTTCGAGATCGCGCGCAAGCGCTACCGCTCCGATGCGCGGAACGTCGTCCAGCCCCACAGCGTGCCGTTGCAACACCTCGCCGACGGCGGTGTCGTCGCGCTCGGTTTCTTCATGGCGCTCGTGCTTGCCGCAGGCGCGACGTGCTTCGCGGCGCTGAGACGGCTCGATGGGGGGGAGCGGGCCGCCGCCGTAGCACTCGTCGCCGCGCCGGCCGCGTATCTCCTCCACGCCCTCGTGGACTACAGCTGGGACTTCCTCGCCGTGACCGCTCCCCTGATGGTCGCGCTCGGCGCCCTTGCGGGTGCGGGGCGGGCGCCCGGCATCTGCCGCACAAGGCCGGTTCTCGCAATCGGCGCGGCGCTGTTTGCCGTCGTCCTGCTCTCGTCGTTCGCGCTGCCGCGGCTCGCGGAGGTGAGAGTTCGCGAGTCGACGCGAGCGCTCGGGCAGGGAGACCTCACGCGCGCGAAGGATCGCGTCGACTGGGCGAGAGCCTTTAATCCGTTCTCGATCGAGCCGATCTTCGCGCTTGCCCGCATCGAAGAGACCCAAGGCTCCCGGCACTCGGCCGAGGAGACGTATGTGGACGCCGCCGAGCTCCAGCCGGAGAACCCGGAGACCTGGTACGCCCTCGGGCTCTTCGAGTTCCAGGTTGCCCCGCGGAGGCTCTGCGCCGCGTACCGCTTCCTGAACCAGGCGTACACGCTCGACCCGGTCGGGCAACAGTGGAGAGAAGGCGGTCCGCTCGACGTCTCACGCGACGCGGTCAACCGCGGCGCGTGTGAGCGGCGCTAGCCGGGGCGATCCGTGAGCGCGGCGCCCGATCGTGCCGCAGCGAGAACCGCCGCGAGCGTGCCGGGCGGCACCAGATCCGGCGGGAGCGCGTCCCAGTCAAACCAGCGAAGCTCGCTCACCTCGGATCTGTCGAAAGCGCTCTCGTCGCCTCCGACCGAAGTGGCGCGATAGTACGCCACGTTGATCACCGTGGCTCCGGGCTCTCCCGGGTCGTCCGCGTAGGTGTCCACCCAGACGCCGAGGTATGCATCGACCCTCACCCGGAGCCCGGTCTCCTCGAGCACCTCGCGCTCTGCGGCCTCGATCGGATGCTCTCCTACTTCGCAGAACCCGCCCGGAGCACCCCACCCGTCCTTCCAGGGCGCATAGGCGCGACGGGCCAGGAGCACCTTGTCTCCGTCGACGACGATCGCATTCGCGCACGGCTTCGGGTTCAGCCAGTGGCTCGTGCCACACGCTCC
>JACCUU010000104.1 GCA_013811645.1 Actinomycetota bacterium
CCCACGAAGCTGATGGAGGCGATGTCCGGGTGCTCGAGGAGCGCGTCGACCGCGACCTTGTCACCGTGGACGACATTGAAGACGCCGTCCGGGAGGCCGGCTTCCTTGAGCAGCTCGGCGGTGAGGACCGACGCGGAGGGGTCCTTCTCGGACGGCTTCAGGACGAACGTGTTCCCGCAGGCGATCGCCGGCGCCCACATCCACATGGGCACCATCGCCGGGAAGTTGAACGGCGTGATGCCCGCGGCGACGCCGAGCGGCTGGCGGATCGAGTACACATCGACTCCGGTCGACGCCTGCTCCGAGTACGAGCCCTTGAGGAGGGTCGGGATGCCGCAGACGAACTCGATGACCTCGATCCCACGCTGCACCTCGCCGAGCGCATCGGAGAGGACCTTGCCGTGCTCGGCGGTGAGCAGCTTCGCGAGATCCTTGCGATGCTCGTCGAAGAGGTCGTAGATCCGGAAGAAGAGCTCGGAGCGCTTCGAAAGCGACCAGGTGCGCCACTCGGTGAATGCAGCTTTCGCGGTCGCGACCGCGCGGTCGATCTCTTCGGCGCTTGCGAACGCGACCTCGCCGGTCTGCTCTCCCGTCGCCGGGTTGTAGACCGGGCCCTTCCGTCCCGACGAGCCCTTTTCGCTCTCGCCGCCGATCCAGTGGCCGATCGTCTTCAGCTCCGTCGTCACCGCTGCGCTCATCGCTTCGCCTCCATAGCTCTGGTGGACCAAGCGTATCGCCGGTCCCGAGTCAGACGGGGATGATCAGGCTCGCGAGGTCGCGCGGGTAATAGGTGAGGATCTCGATCCCGTCGTCCGTCACCAAGACGGTGTCAGAGTGACGAAAGCCGCCGAGCTCGGGCGCATACAGGCCGGGCTCGACCGTGAACACCATCCCCGGTCGGATCTCCGTCTGGTCGCCGGAGTCGAGAAACGGCCCTTCGTGGTAGCGGAGGCCGATCGCATGTCCCGTGTGGTGTCGCCAGTACGCGAACAAGTCGTGCTGCGCGAAATAGGTTCGTACCGCCATGTCTACCTCGGAGCACTTCACCCCCGGACGGATCGCCTCGAAGGCGACCTCCTGCACCGCCTTCATGTGCCCGAACATGCGCTCCTGCTCGGAGGTCGGCTCGCCGATGACCATCGTTCGCTCGAGCTCGGAGAGATAGCCCCAGACCGGAGCGCTCGCCCCCGTCACGAGCACGTCTCCGGCCTGGAAGACGATGTTGCCGGCCAGGGCGTGCGGGATCGCCGAGTTGCGTCCGATCTGGCCCCGGTAGCCCGCATGCGCACCGCTCATGAAGAAGCTCTGCGCGCGGTAGATCTCGCCGATCGCGTCGAGCATCGCGAAGGTCGCCTCGTTCGACGCGCGCTGGGCGACCTCGGTTTCGGTGACTCCCGGGCGCGTGTAGCGCTGGAGGAGGCGATGCGCGAGATTCCCCCACCGGCAGCTCTCGCGGATCAGCGCGATCTCGGCCTCGGACTTGATTGCCATCTGCTCTTCGATCTCCGCCGCGATTCTCACGACGGTTGCTCCCGACAGCTCACTCAGTGTCGGCCCGCGGTAGCCGAGGACCCACGGGTAGCCGTCCTGGTCGGCGCCGATCTTCCCGGTCAGGCCGAGGGCGGACAGAGCCGTTTCGACGGCGACCTCGGACCGTGGATCGCCCGGGTATTCGAGGTAGTGCTCGACGCGGTCGAACATCGCCTTGGCCTCCGCATGCTCGACCTCGAGACGGGGGACGACCAGCGCCCGCTCTCCTTCGCTGCTCAGGATGAATGCGATCGGCCGCTCGGTCGGAGCGAACGCGAACCCCGCGTAGTAGAGGACGTAGTAGGGATCGAAGAGGACGACACCCGAAAGCTCCTCGGAGCGAAGCCGTTCGAGCAGGGCATCGCAGCGCTGGCGGTGCTCCTCCGGGGCGATCGCAATCGAGGTCACCACGATCCCGGAGCCTACTCCGCGGCTACCCTCACTTGGTGAACCGGTGGTGAAGCGTCTTCTCG
>JACCUU010000122.1 GCA_013811645.1 Actinomycetota bacterium
GTCGGTCATGACCTTCGCCTTTCCTTCTCCTTATGTGCTGCAAACGCCGCAGCGGAAGGCGCCGAGCGGACTCGAACCGCTGTACGAGGCTTTGCAGGCCTCTGCCTAACCACTCGGCCACGGCGCCCATCGCGACGAATCGTATCCGTCCTCCCTCGGACGTACCTTGACGCGATGAGCATCGCGCCAGCGCTGGCCCACGTCGAGATCTGCCTGCGCTGCGGAGCGGCGACGGAGTGGCGCCATGGAAGCTTCCAGTGCCCGCGCTGCAGATTCAAGGTCGGTTGCTGCGAAGGCGAGACGGGAGACTGCGGGACCCGGCAGTAGGTCGGTTTCGCCCCCCCGTCGGTGGGCATCATCTACCCCGAGCATGGCGCAGCCTCCGTATCCACCCGAGCCCGACGACCCCGACGACGCCACGATCGCCGACGAGGAGTGGCCCGTAGCGGAGCAATACCGCGTTCAGCCCCGCTCTCGGCCCCCGGAGGAGGACGACGGCACGATCGTCATCCACCAAGACACCGCCCCGCAGGGGCCTGTCCGTCGCTTCCCGCCCGACCTCGGGCCGGGGCTCTTGCTCGCGCTCCTCGGGATCCTGCTCATCGTCGTGCTCGTTCCGGCCGGGATCTGGCTCGCTGGGCGGGATGACGACGAGTCCGATGCGGCGCCCACGACCAGCTCCCTCGACACGACCACGCAGAGCACCGGCACGCAGACGACCACGACAGCGCCCCCGCCACGCACTGTGCCCGAGCTCACCGGCCTCACATTCGAAGAGGCTCGAGCGTTGCTCCAGCCGACGAACGTTTCTGTCGTACGCGTTTTCAGCCTCGAGTCGGATGCGCCTGTAGGAGAAGTGGTCGAGCAATCGCCGGCGTCCGGTGCGCGGATCCTTCCCGACACCGTCGTCGTCCTCACCGTTGCCCCGGAACGGGTGACGGTGCCGAGCGTCGAAGGGTTGCAGAGGAGCGAGGCGGTTTCGATCCTGCGTCAAGCAGGACTTGGCGCGCGTGTCCGGAGTGTGAGCTCGACCGAGCGCGAGGGAACGGTCGTCAGCCAGAGTCCCGAGCCCGACGAGGAGGTCGCCCCGCGGGCGGTCGTCGTGCTCGAGGTGGCTCGCCCGAAACCTCCTCCGCCGGTGACCATCGTGGTTCCACGGCTCGTCGGGCTCGAGGCCGCCGAGGCGCGCGACCAACTACGCCAGCTCGGCTTGCGGGTCACTCAGCGACCGGCGGAGTCCGAACAGCCGAAGGGAACCGTCGTGCGCCAGTCACCTGGCCCCGGAACGAAGCTTCAGGAGGGTCAGGCGGTGCTGCTCGCGATCTCGACAGGGCCTGCCCGAGTGTCGGTTCCGGACGTCGTAGGACTGGACGAGGAATCGGCCCGCGAGCAGCTCGAGTCGGCCGGGTTCGCGGTGCAGATCGTCGACGAGCCCACCGAAACGGTCGAAGAGGACGGGATCGTGGTCGGTCAGGAACCGGCCGGCGGCTCGAGCACACCGAAGGGAAGCATCGTGTCGATCACCGTTTCCCGCTTCGGCTAGGCGGAGACTTTCGCGGCCCGACCGCCTTCCCCCGGCTCTTCTTCGCCTCGAGGTTGGGTCGAACGCGATTCTGCTGCGGAGCCACACCCTTCGAGTCGCGATTCTCCCCCTTGACGCTCTTCACGGACTTCGCGTCCCGACCGCGCTGACCCGGCGCCCCGGCCTGGGCGTCTGCGCTCTTGCCGCGCAAGCCGGTCTTCCGAGAGTTGCCGGAGCGCAAGGTTCGAGCCTTCTCGCCCGTCGTCTGACCCGGGGCGTTCGCCTTCCCGCGCGCGACGCCGCGTCCCGGAACGCTCACGCCGCGAGGCGCCGTCTGGCCGAGTCGCTTTCCGGGTTTGTCGACCTGGGCCGGAGGGTTGCTCTCGACCTTGGATTCGATTTCGGTGGCGCCGACCACTCCGACCCCACCCGCGATTCCCGCCGCAGTGACGACCGCCGCCGCCTTGAGCGCGACCCCTCCTGCGAACGCGCCTCCACCGACCACGCCCGCCGCGCTGCCGGATCCCACGGCAGCAGCGGTTCCCGCACCGACGGCCGGAAGCGCCGCCGCCGACGCGGAGCCCTCGAAGCCGCGGAAGAGGGTGAGAGAGACGGGGATCGGGACCAGCACGAGGCCGCGCAGCGCTCGCCGATGGCGCTTCTGCGCCTGGGCGAATTGCGCGCAATCGGGGCACTCCTCGAGATGGACGCGGAGCCGTCGTCGCTCCTTGCGACCGAGACGTCCATCTGCTGCCTGCGAGATCGCGAACTGCGCCTCCGTGCACGACAGCTGGTGCTCGAGCTCCTCGGCGAGCGATCTCCGTGCTCGGAAAAGCAGCGTCTCGAGGGCCGAGACCGTGACATTCAGGATCTCGGCGATCTCCTTGTAGGAGCGGCCTTCGAACTCCCGCAGCACGATCGCCTGGCGTTGCTG
>JACCUU010000187.1 GCA_013811645.1 Actinomycetota bacterium
CTCCTCGCTGGCGCGACCTTCAAGACTGCGCGGACACTCACCCACGACCGCGTCGCCAGCTTCGTGCGGCAGCCGTTCGTCGAAGGAGAAGCGGGTGCCGGCCACGAGCGCCCTGCCGGCGACGGTCCCAGGCGGGCGATCGGCGAGCTGGTGACCTGCACGCGCTGTGTCGGCACGTGGGCCGCCGCGGGACTCGCGTCGACGCAGATCATCGCGCCGCGCTTCGGAAGGCTGCTGACCTGGACGCTCGGTGCCGCAGCCGCGAGCGACTTTCTGCAGGCCGCATTCGTAAGCCTGACCGACAGGGCGAACGCCGCCGAAGCGGCCGGCGAACCCGCCAGCGCACAAGAGACCGCACAAGAGACGAGGAGGATCACATGACCCCCGGCGAGCGGCGAGTACCGGCCACGGAGGAAGAGGGCGTCTGGTGCGTCACGGAGGGTGAGCTGAGCCGGCAGGGAAAGACCGAGGCGTTTCGCTCCGACGGGGTCGAGAACCTCACGTACAACAATCCGTACTCCCTGGGCATCGAAAGGGTCTGGTTCGACGGTCAGGTCGTGTACGCCGTCGAGAGCGGAGAGATCGAGCTCGAGTTCGACGAGCACCGCGTCGCCCGCGCGAACAAGGTTGCCCAGGAGTACCAGATCGTCTATGCCGTCGATCTCGACCAGCACGGAAAGCTCGTGGACGGCCGGGAGCCGAAGCGCGTCGACGGCCAGTACAACATCTACGACTCCGTTCCGGGCATGGAGAACTACTCCCCGCTCTGGCAGTTCAACTACGTGGTCGTCCCGCGCGATTACGAGCCGAACACGCTTCGGTCGGAAGCCGACTGCCTGAACAGCGGTTATCCGATCGAGAAGAGCACCGTCGTCGAGAACTGACCGGTTCTCTGAGGCGCCGCCGTGAGTGGCGCACACGAGGTGAGATCGGAATACAATGTGGTCTCTGGTCGTTTGAATCACTGGTTGCGCAGTGGAGCCTGGATTTGGCGTCCCTCTGGCTCGACGTGCGCAGCCGATTCTGGAAGCGACGAACGAGGTTCGAGTGACCAGTGAAATTCCGGGCGCGCATGCGCACGGGCAGCTCCTGACCGAAGGGAACGGTGAACAGCTTGTTTGAGACGGATATCGAGATCTTTCTCGAGAAGGCCGAAGAGCGCGGCGTGATCGAGGACACCGAGCTGGAAGCGCTCGCGTTCACGCACGACCTCGACGAGGACGAGCTCGGCGGCGTTCGAGCTGAGCTCGCAGCACGAGAGGTCGACGTCACGCGTGCCGCGGAGACCGGCGAAGACGAGGCGCGCGGCGCGACGATTCGCGAGCCCGTCGCCTTCGTGACCACGGACTCGCTCACCATGTTCATGAACGAGGTCGGCCGACACGACCTGCTCACCGCTGCCGAGGAGGTCGAGCTCGCGAAGCGGATCGAGCGTGGCGACAAGCAGGCCAAGGAGCGGATGATCAACTCCAACCTGCGCCTGGTCGTCTCGATCGCCAAGCGCTACCAGGGTCACGGCCTGCCGCTGGGCGACCTGATCCAGGAGGGAATCATCGGCCTCAATCGCGCGGCCGAGAAGTTCGACTGGCGGCGGGGCTTCAAATTCTCCACCTATGCGACCTGGTGGATCCGTCAGGCCTGCCAGCGTGCGATCTCGAACCAGTCGCGCACGATCCGCGTGCCGGCGCACGTCCACGAGCGGCGGGTGAAGCTGGCGCGGGTAGCGCGACAGTTCGAAGCTGCACACGGGCGCGAGCCGACGAACGAGGAACTGGCGGAGACGTCGGGGCTCGAGCTCCAGCACGTCGAGGAGGCGCTCGGCGCCGTCGAGGCGTCGGTGTCGCTCAACCAGGCGGTCGGCGAGGACGGAGGCGGCGAGCTCGGCGACCTGTTCGCAGACCCGCTCGCAACCGATCCCGTGGAGGAGGCCGATACGTCTCTCCGTCACGAAGCGGTGCGGACGGCGCTCGGAAAGCTCCCCGACACGGAGCGCCGGATCCTCGAGCTTCGCTTCGGCTTCGGCGGCGAGCAGCAGCCGCTGGAGACGATCGGGCGCGAGCTCGGCCTGACCCGTGAGCGTGTACGCCAGCTCGAGAACGAGGGTCTCGCCCGGCTTGCCGAGGAGCTCGACGGCGTGGTCGGCATCACGCCTGGCGACCTGGCGGACGCCGCATGATCCCGAGCCTCAGCTAGGGAGAGCCGACCGCAGGAACGCGATGAGATTCCCGCCGAGGATCGCGTCGAGCCGATCCTCGGCATAGCCTCTCCCCTCGAGCGCGGACACGAGGTTCGGATACTCCTCCGGGCCTCGTAGCCCTTCGAGGGCGGCATCGCGCGCCATTCCAGCCGGAACGACTGCGTCGGGACGCAGCTCTCCACGCAACGCTCCTGAATGGGCGATGTGGTACATGAAGTCGCCGCCGAGGCCCACGCAATCGTGCCCCATGATCTCCGCCGCGTGATCCACGTGGTCGATCAATCGCTCCAGGGTCGGCGACTCGGGATCGACCGCAAAGGGTGCGCCACGACGCAAAGGACACCTCCGTGCTCGGTGAGCGCACGGAGTTGGTCGTCGCTGAGGTTCCTTGCCGTCGCGCGGACCAGTCGGCACCCCGCGTGGGAGACGAACGCCGATCCCGCCGGCACTCGCTCGAGAACTCCGAAGAACGAGCGCTCCGACGCGTGCGCGAGGTCGAGAATCATCCCCAGCTCGACGAAGCGGTCGACGAGCTGCTCGCCGAACAGACCGGTGAGAGATCGTGTTCGACGACGAGGTCTTGCTCCGGCTCGGGCTTCGCTGAGCCAAGGAGCATCAGTCGGCGAGGAACGCCTCCAGTCGTGCGGCCTCCTCTTCGACCTCGCGTCGGTCCGAGCGCGAAAGCGCAACGAATGGCTCGAACACGACGCGCCCGTCCTCGGCACGCCAGGTGCCCGCGACGAACCCGTCGACGAGGAACGTCTGCGCGACGTCCCCGTTCATGCGGATGACCGTCTTCCGGTACTGCTCCGGGAGGACGCGCGTCCGATCCGCGAACGCGAGCAGCAAGTTGTCCCATTTCGGCAGGAAGCGAACGGGCGCGAGGGTGTCGGCGTCCGAGAGCGGTGCGCGGGGGAGGTCGAGGAGCTCGCGGCCGTGCTCGTCGCGGAAGCGGCGCAGTGGCTCGAGCCGATCGAGCGCGCGCTGTATCTCCGGCACGTGCATCATGCTCCAGCTGACTATGTCGTGACGCGACGCGGGCCCGAACGCGGCCAGGTAGCGACGCAGGATTTTCGCGCGAGCTTCGACCGGGACGTGCGCTTCCGGCTCTTCGATCGCGACGAAGCGGCCTTCGGGGCGCGCGTGCCAGAGCGCCGTCTCGTGGTGGTGCAGCACGTGCGCACGCACCCGCGCGCCGCGCCAGGCCCGGCGTGCGTCGATCCCGGTGAGCCCGTGCTCGCGCTCGAGATGTGCCAGCGCTTCCGCCGAAGTCACGGGGCCCGCTGCGACGAGCACGCGCACCGAAGGAGCGAGGAGCTTCGCAGTGGACGTCTGCTCCGGAAAATTCGTCTCGCTGAGGGCGGCGCGGAGAAGCGCGTAGTCGCGCCGGGTGACGAGGTGCAGCGTTTGCCGCATCACCGTGGACTTGACGACGTCGGCCCTCGCAAGCTCGCGCTCGAGCGCCTCGCGCCGGAAGCTGGTCGTCCGCGCCCAGATGCCGACGTACGGCGCCGGCGGCCACTGCGCCTGCATCCCCACGAGGCGTTCGATCACCGCCGTCGGCGAGAGGCGTTTCCGCTCGAGCAGAAGCTGACGGGCGAGCGTCGCACGGTTCAGCTCGCGCAGCGTGAGGACGCGCTCGGCCACGCGGTCACGCTACATACGCGTGGGTTCACGGCCGCGCTCGACAGCCCTTCGACGAGCCAAGGCGCGCTGAAGAAACGAGAGCGGGATCCCGGCCACGAGCGCAGCTCCGAGCGGAATGCCGGCACAGCGAGCAGCTCCACAGGCAGGCAAGCAAGGATGTCGACCGAAGCGCACGGTCGCTTGACTCTGGCAAGAGGATGGCCAGCCGATTACGAACAAAAGAACAGAAAGACCCGGCATCCGGGGCTTTTCCAGTAGCGGTCCAGGATCTGAACTTGCGACTTCCGGTATGAGTCCTGCCCTTCCAGGTCGACTGAGACCAATACCGCACGTTCCGTCCCGCTCCAGCGGCTAGGGTCAGTTCAGGTGGGCAAGAGTGTGGCCAAAGGTTGTCGCACCTCGGCGAAGTGCAGACCAACGGCTTCGTGGTTCTGAGCCCGTTACCGGGTCGTCTCGTCGGGGAATCCGCACTCGAGGCAGACGTAGCGCGTCGTTCCGTCCTCGTCGACGATGATTCCCATTGTGACGCCGCAAGCCGGGCAGATCGGCGGGCGCTCGTCGTCAGCCTCGGCCTTGCTCTCCTCTTCCACGCGGTCAGCCTAGCTCGCCCGACCCGAGGCTCTTTCGGTAACGCCAGCGTGCAGAAGACAGTCGGCCTACTGCGAACGGACGGGCCCAACGTGGCTACTCGGCCGTCTACGACGAATGGCTGGGAGACATCGACCACGTGCTCCCTCCGGTTCGAAGATCGAGGCGAGCATCACCTCAAGGGCATCCAGGAGCCGTGGCGCCTGTTCGCTGTCATGCACTGAGCCTCTTGCAT
>JACCUU010000189.1 GCA_013811645.1 Actinomycetota bacterium
CCACGGGCATCGACCCGGAGCGCTCGATCGTCTTCTGCCAGAGCCACGTTCGGGCTCACGCAGAAGCGGCGTGGCTCCTCAGCTCTGCCACGAGCTTCGGCGAGCTCCGGCGCATGACGCAGTTCAAGGACAAGTCCTCCGAGCAGGAGTTCGTGTCGGCGGGGCTCTTCACGTACCCCGTGCTCATGGCCGGCGACATCCTGCTCTACCAGACCGACATCGTCCCGGTCGGCGACGACCAGCGGCAGCACGTCGAGCTGACCCGCAACATCGCCGAGCGCTTCAACGGTCGCTACGGCGAGACCTTCACGGTGCCGAAAGGGGTCTTTCCAGAGGAGGGAGCCCGGATCAAGAACCTCCAGGAGCCCGAGCGGCTCATGTCGACGTCAGCCGGGAACCCGCAAGGTGTCGTCCGGATCATCGACGAGCCCGACCAGATCCGGAAGAAGTTCAAGACGGCCATGACCGACTCGGAGCGCGAAGTCCGCCACGATCCCGACTCCAAGCCGGGCATCTCCAACCTCATCGAGATCATGTCCGTCGTGGCCGGCGATTCGCCCGCCGCGATCGAAGCCCGCTATGACGGCTCGGGATACGGACCGTTCAAGGAGGACGTGGGCGAGGCGGTCGTGACGCTGTTCACGCCGATCCAGGAGCGCTACCGCGATCTGCGAGCCGACGAGGACGGCCTGAGGCACCTGCTAGCCGCGGGCGCCGAGAAGGCGCGCGACGCGTCGGCGGCGACGCTGGAGACGATGTACGAGCGCATGGGGTTCGTCAGGCCGTAGAAGTTCGGCGCAGCCCGACCACCTCGTCGCCGGTCAAGTCGCGCCACTCGCCCAGCTCCAGTCCCTTCAGGTCGAGTCCCGCGTACCGGCTGCGGTGAAGGCGCCGAACGGCATGCCCGACGGCGTCGCACATCCGCTTCACCTGATGCTTGCGCCCCTCGTGCAGCGTCAGCTCGAGAAGAGAAGAACGTGAGCCACGCTCGAGCACCCGCGCGCCGGCAGGAGCGGTCATGCCGTCGTCGAGGACGATACCCGCACGAAGTTTGCGCAGCGCATCCTCGTTCGGCACGCCCCCAACCTCGACCTCGTAGACCTTTTCGACGCCGTAGCGGGGATGGGCGAGCCGATGCGCCAGCGGGCCGTCGTTCGTGAGCAAGAGCGCGCCGGTGGCATCGGCATCCAGACGGCCCACGGGAACGACGCGGGGCGTGTACGGGACGAGCTCGACGACCGTCCTCCTCCCCTGCGGATCCCTCGCGGTGGTGACGACGCCGGCCGGCTTGTGGAGAAGAACGTACGCGAGCGGTTGCGCGGCAACGCGTTGTCCGTCGACCGCGACTACATCCCGCGACCCAACGACGGTGTTGAGCTCACCGCGTGCACCGTTGACCGAAACGCGGCCCGCCGAGATCAGCTCGTCGGCGCGCCGCCGTGACGCGACGCCGGCCCGAGCGAGAAACGCGTTCAGCCGCACCTGCTCATTCTCGCCCGATGAACCGACGTTTGACAGCGCTCTCCCGACGCGAAGCGCCGGCTTCAGGGATTTTCGCGCGAACGGAATCCCGCGCGCGGATTCTGTTCTGCGCCAACTCGTTAGGGTGTCGGCTGCCGTGAGTCAGATCGACGTGTGGATGGACAAGCTGGCCGAGCTCGCCGTCTTCGGTGCGAATGTCCAGGAGGGACAGCTCGTCGCCGTGACGAGCTTCGTCGGCAAGGAGGATGTCGCCCGGAGGATCGCACGAGCCGCATACATGCGCGGAGCGAAGTACGTGGACGTGGTGACCTTCGACCAATGGGTCAAGCGCGAGCGGATCGCCCACGCTGCCGAGGAGACGCTGGACTACGCGCCCCCGTGGATGTCGCAGCGGCTGCTGCACCTCTCCGACGAGCACGCCGCGCGAATCACGCTCTCGGGACCGCACGCCCCTCGCGCGCTCGAAGGCCTCGACCCCGCCCGGGCGGGCAGGGATCTCCTCCCGTACCTGCCGGAGACCGGCGAGGTGGTCAATCGGCGAACGACGAACTGGACGATCGTCCCGGTACCGACGCCCGAGTGGGCCGAGCTCGTCTATCCGGACCTCGGCCGCGACGAAGGCCTCGAGCGGCTCTGGGAAGCCGTCGCCCACGTCTGCCGCCTCGACACGGACGACCCCGAGGCCGCCTGGACGCAGCGTGTCAAGGTCTTGAAGTCGAGTGCGAGTCGCCTGACCGAGCGCCGCTTCGACGCACTACGGCTCCACGGCCCCGGCACCGACCTCAAGATCGGGCTCCTCCCCTCGTCCGCCTGGCAGGCGGGGGACTTCGTCACCGTCGACGGCTTGCACCATCTTCCGAACCTGCCCACCGAGGAGACGTTCACGACGCCGGACCCGGAGCGCGTCGACGGCTATGCGAGCGCGACCATGCCGCTCGAGCTCGCAGGCTCGGTGGTATCGGGTATCCGCATCGAGTTCAAGGACGGGCGTGCGGTCGGGATCGACGCGGAGCAGGGAGCCGAAGCCTTGCGCACGGCTGCGTCGTCGGACGACGGCGCGTCGCGCCTCGGCGAGATCGCCCTCGTCGACGAGGAGGGCCGAATCGGCAAGCTCCGAACGACGTTCTTCGACACGTTGATCGACGAGAATGCGGCCTCGCACATCGCTCTCGGAAATGCCTACGACCATCCGGTCGAGGACGCGGACGAGAAGAAGCGGATCAACGCGAGTCGCGTCCACATCGACTTCATGATCGGGAGCCCCGAGCTCGCGGTCGACGGCATCACGGTCGAAGGAGACGTCGTCCCGGTTCTCAGCGAAGGGACCTGGCAGATCTGAAGAACGGGGTCTGGCTGAAGCCAGACCACCCGGATCTACGACGCGCGCGCGGCCGAGACCTCGAGCAGCCGGTCGCGAAGCTCCCCACTTGAGGCGCCCAGATCGTCGAGGCGGGGCAACGCGGCGAGATTCTCGAGCCCGAAGACCCGCTCGAAGAGTGGCGTCGTCCGATAGCGAACGGCGCCGCCCGGCCCACTCTCGCGGCCGGCCTCGGAGATCAAGCCGCGCTCCACGAGGCTCGCCACGGCAGAGTCGGCGGCGACGCCGCGGATACGAGCGACCTCGGGCCGAGAACAGGGGCCGAGATAGGCAACGACGGCGAGCGTCTCCAGCGCCGCCTGCGAGAGACCACGCTCGACCGGACGCTCGAAAAGGCGCGCGCAGGCCTCGGACGCTTCGCGGCTCGCCCGAAACGCGTACCCGCCGGCGTCCTTCTCGAGGACGATGCCGCTCCTGCGCTCGCTGAAGCGCTCCCGAAGGAGCCCGAGTGCAGTTTCAACGCGTTCCGGATCGTCCTCGATTGCCTCCGCGAGCTCGGCGACGGAAAGCGGCGCGGATGCGACGACGAGCAGCGCCTCGACGGTGCGGGCGAGGTGGTCGACGGGGTTGGTCGCGATCAGGCGGAGCGTGCTGTCCATGTGGTGATCCTTTCGTCGTCGGCACGCGAGATCCTTATCGGGGCGAAGGGCGCCGACTGGCTGATGGCGACCTCCCCGCCCTTGCGAAGCTCGAGAAGCGCGAGGAACGCGACCGCCTGCTCGACGCGAGAGAGACCGGCGACCTCGCCGTCGAAGTCGAAGACACGCCGTCGCGAGAGCAGCGCGCGGAACCGGTCGAGGAACTGTGACACCGGCGGGAACCGCAACGCCATGTGGCTCAAGGAGACCGCAGGCGGGGGAACCGCGAGCGCGCGGAGCGCCGTGGCCAACGCGTTCGGGTCCTGGGGAGCGAGCCGGCGCTCCGGCTGCGGCGCGAGCGGCGCAGGGCCGAGCCGGAACCAGCGGTCGCGCTCACCGGCGAGCCGCTCTGCGAGCCACACAGCCGCCTCCTTCATCCGCCGGTACTCGGCGAGGCGCCGCGCGAGCTCCTCGGCGGCCTCCTCCGGCTCGAGCGCATCCGGCTCAGCCGCCTCGTCGGGGAACAGGAGGCGTGCCTTCAGCTCGAGCAGCGCGGACACGAGGACGAGGAACTCGCCGCACGCGTCGAGATCGATCTCGTCTCTCTCGGCCAGGTGCTCCACGAAGGCGAGGACGATCGCCGCCACGTCTACCTCTCCCGGCTCGAGCTCCTCCCTGAGGAGCAGCGTCAAGAGCAGGTCGAACGGGCCCTCGAACGCCTCGAGGTCGAGGTCGAGCTCGCGTACCGGTACGCCGGGCATCGCGCGGAGGCTAGCCATGCGGCCGGATGGGTCAGGTTGGCTAGCTTTCGGTCACGCTCCGTCAGCGGCGTACGCACCCAAGACGCAGAGGAGGAGAGCACGCTCGGCAACTACCCCGTCCATGTGGTGCTCCTGTCCCGCGACCTGACCGAGACCAGGGCCTTCTACCACGGCCAGCTGGGGCTCGAAATCTTGGAGGAGAACGAGGCCGCCATCACCTTCCGCTGCGGGGTGGGAGCTCGATCGCGGTGACGACGAGCACCGTCGGAACCGCCGACGAGCAGACGCAGGCGGGCTGGTTCGTGCCCGATCTCGCTGCGGAGCTCGCGGAGCTGCGCTCGAGCGGGTCGAGATCCAGGAGTACGACACGCCTGAGCTCAGGACCGTCGACGGTGTCACGACCTCGGCTTCGCGGTCGCCGCGTGGATCGTCGATCCGCATGGGAATGCGCTCGGGATCCTGCAGCTGAAGAACTAATCTAGCCGAGCGATCGCGCGAGCCTGAGCGCCTTTTCGAGATCGAAGTCTCCTTCGAGCCGGTACGCGATGCCGTCGCGCTCCCACACGAGGACGTCACGAGCAAGGCGAGCACTCTCCTCCACGA
>JACCUU010000216.1 GCA_013811645.1 Actinomycetota bacterium
GCTGCGCCTGCTCGCCCTCGGCCACACCAATCAGGAGATCGCGGCCAAGCTCTACATCTCGGTACGCACCGCCGAGACCCATCGGGCGCACATCATGCAGAAGCTGCGTCTCAGCACTCGCGCCGAGCTCGTCCGCTACGCGCTCGAGCACGGACTACTGGAGGCTGAGACGTAGCGGGAGATCCGCTCGACCAATCTCCCGTCAGAATCACCTGGAGCCGCTCGCGCTTTGGTCGGGATCTAGCTAGTGCGATGTCGTCCCCTTGGGGTTGCCGACCTTGAGCAGTCCGACCTGGCCGAGATCGACATCGGCGAAGGCGTGACTGACGAACGGGTACAGGCCCTCGGAATCGAGCTTGACGTCGAACACGCCGCCGCCGCCGGCCGGCACGATCACTGTTTGCACATTCGTCTGCGGCGGGTTGGTCAGCCCGCCGTTGACCCACGCGCGGTCGAGCATCCCGCCGACGACGTGGAAGTTCACGTTGTTGGTCGGCCCGGCTGCGACGACCCAGAAGCGCGTTGTCTCACCGGGATCTGCGGTAAGCGGGTGCGTGACGTACTGGTTCGCGTAGCCGTTGAACGTCACCCAGTCGGACAGCCTGGCGCGGGCCTTGGCAAAGTCGAGCGAGGCCGGCTCCTCGATGCCGTCGCCGTTCAGGTACCACTCGCTGCCGACGAGGACGTACTCGTTGTCGACCTTCGGCAGGGCCACCTTCGGCTGGATGATGATCGCGCCGTACATGCCGTTGGCGATGTGCGCGAGCACCGGCTTGGTGCCGCAGTGGTACATGAAGACGCCGGGGTCGGACGCTGTGAAGCGGAAGTTGATCGAGTCACCGGGCGCGACGTCCTTGAACGCGATGTTCGGTGCGATACGGGCGGCGTGGAAGTCGATCGAATGCGGAATCGAGCCGCCGTTCGTCAGCGTCATCTCGACAGTCTGGCCCTCTCGCACATTGACGACCGGCCCGGGGGCGCCGTGGCCGTCGAAGGCCCAGGTGTTGTACTTGACGCCCGGCGCGATCTCGACGATCAAGTCCTTGAGGGTCATTTGCACCTTGACGAGGTCTCCGGCCGGGATGGGCGGCAGGGTGGCGTCGTAGGGCTTGTGCGCCGCGGCCAGTTCCTGCGAGTTCTCTGGCACGACGCCGGCGAAGCTGTTCAGCGGCAGAGCGGTGTTGTGCGCCGCGTCCGCGTCGTCATGCGTCGCAGCGATGTCGGACGTTGCCGCCGCGGGCTGAGCGGCTGCCTCACGCGCCTCGTGGGCGTCTGCCCACATCAGAAGCGAAAACAAGCCGAGGACGGCAACCAGGATGCCGAGCAGCAGCGCAGCGACCTTGGCAAACACACCCGACCCGGTCTCGACCGGCGGAGGGCGGTTTTGTGTGGACGAGTATGAGGCCATGTGCGGGTTGTCTCCTTCAATTCGTGCCCGAAGGCGGCCGAGCCGCCTTCGGGTCGGGGCACGGGACGGTCCCTAGCCGGTTGCGCCGACCGGACTTGATGGCGAGGTGCCGCTCGGCGCGACGGCCGATGCCACCTCGCGGTGGCGCAACGCACCACCGAGCGCTAGCACCATGAAGCCGATCCCGCTCAAGAGGAGCGCGAATCCGACCACGATCCCGAACAGCGCCATCTGCTCGGCCATGTAGCTCATGTTCAGAGCGGTCGAGAGTGCCGTTGCCGTGACCCACGTGTTCCGGGCCGAGTTCGACACGGGGTTTCCCTCCGCATCCTTGAGAGCTGCCGCCTCGTCGCTCGTGCCGCCCGGGTTCTCCGGGTCGTCGGACGAGATGAACCGCCCCATCTGCGAGTAGGTCAGGCCGCCCGAGCTCTCGAGTGCATGCTCGTGGATGACCTGGGCGAAGGCCCGCCCCTGGGTGCCGGTCAAGACCTGCTCGTCGGCCCACTGGGGCGCGTACTTCGCGACTGCCGGGTCGTCGGAGGCCCCGAAGGTGATCTGCTCCTGCTTGATGCTTTCACGGACAGTGGACCGGCCGTCGACGCCCATGTAGATCGCAGCGACTCCGAAGGCGATCAGCACTACTCCGGCGATGATCCCGCCGATCTCAAATGGTGTTCTCAGTTTCATCTCGTGCCTCCTTCGTCGTGTTTCGTGACTTCACGGTAAGCCGAGTACGGCGGCGGCCCATCAGGGGCAGTGCGCAGACTCGCTGCGGGTTTGCCGCAGATCTGCTGTGGCTCGGACTGCTTGACCTAGAACCCGAGCCCGACCGCCGGAACCATGCGTGGCTCTGGGCGCTCCCAGACGTAAGCGACCGAAGCCAGGCGCGGCGGACCGGCGACGAAGTCGCGCCAGGCAACCGCGGCGGCCAAGATGTCGAGCTGCCCGAGAAGCTCCGCGAGGCCCTCCTCGGACTGGGTCTCGAAGACGAAAATCGCTTCCTGCTCCGTCAGCAGGAGTTGGTGCTGAGTGAGCGCCGTTCGGGACGGGTCGAAGGGCGGTCCCTTGGCTACCAGCTCGCGTACACCGACAAGCGCGCCTGTCTTCAGGGGCACGATCACGGTTGCACGCCGCTGCGCGACGCCGCGAAATCCGGCGAGTCGGTCGGCGACCTCCTGGACGATTCCAGCACCCATTCCGGCGCTGGTGACGAGGTACCGGCCGTCTGCCCGCTCCATGACGAGCGCCGGCTGATCGTCGAGGCGGTCGGCGCCGCGACTCCCAATGCGGAGACTCA
>JACCUU010000219.1 GCA_013811645.1 Actinomycetota bacterium
GGGTCGAGATCGTTCCGGGCTCGCAGCACGGCACCTTTCTCGTCTCGTCGTCGGCCGCCGGACGCGCGCTCATCGAGCGGTTCCTGCGCGATCCCGCAGCCACCGTTCCTTAAGAGCTCCCAATGCGATGAACGGCCATGACGGGCGATCATCACATGGAAGCCCCTCGCCTATCCCTCGAACGGGGGATGATCCCTCGATCGAGGGATTGCAGTCCTCGGGAGGCCGCTTAGCGTCAGGGAAGGAAGCCGAAGCTCACCTGGGGAGGGGAGCCGCTATGACGACCGAGGCTGGACGCCCGGTCCGAGTCGAGATTCTCGCTCGAAGCGATTGCCAGTGCCGCGGGATGGCGCGCATCGTCGTCGAGCGGGTAATCGACGAGCTCGATATCTCCGCCGCTGTCACGGTGGTCGAGATCACCAGTCAGGCTGAGGCGAAGAAGCGGGGGTTCCTGGGGTCGCCGACCGTCCGCGTCAACGGCCTCGACGTCGAGCCGGGCACGAACGGCTTCAAGGAGGTCACGCTCGGCGACCGCGTGTACCGCGGCGACCGCGGGTTGCAGGGGTGGCCCGATGCTCGGTGGATTCGCGCTGCGCTCGTGGTCGCTCAGGCGGCTGCACCGGATAGCGGCGGCGAGGGCGGTGCCTCGCCGAGGTCGTCGACGACGAGCCCGTAGCGCACGCCGTCCACCCACTGCTCGTTTCGCCAGTACGCCCTTCTCCGCACACCCTCGTGAACCCAGCCGGCTCGTTCGGCGTGCGCGATCGCGCGTTCGTTGAAGCCGTAGATCTCCATCTCGAGCCGGTGCAGCCCGAGCTCGTCGAAGAGATGCCGCTGAAAGAGACGTGCTGCGGTATCGGCGACCTTGCGGCCGCGAAAGCTCGGGTGCACGGCCAGGCCGCCGAGGTGGGCGATCCGGCTGCGGCGGTTCGTGAGCTCGAAGCGCATCGTTCCCGCCCTGGCACCGTCCACCTCGATGACGAACACGCCGAACGCAGCGGGCTCTTGCTCCGAGCGCTCGATCTCCCCGAGAATCTCGCTCCGCTCCGTCGCACGGACGACCGCGAGGAACGGCTCCACGTCCTCGTGTGCGAAGAGCTCGACGACGAAGTCGAGGTCATCGGCTCTCGCGCGCCGGATGGAAACGCTCACGCGGGCTCCTCCCGTGCGTCGGCTCGTGAGCGCAGGATCTGCCCACCCGAAGCGAGGGCGACGCCGCCGAGGATCAGCACGAGGCCGGCGAGCGCCGCCACCGTGATCGGCTCGTCGAGCAGCACCGCGCCGTAGAAGAGGGCGAAGCCGGGGATCAGGTAGGTAACCAGGGAGAGCCGCCGTGAGCCGTAGAGCCGGAGCATCCTGAACAGGAGCAGCTGCGCGAAGGTCGTTCCCAGGATCGTCAGCGCCAGCAACGAGCCGATCGCTTCGGCATCTGGAAGGTGAACCGGGAGCTGGAAGAGCGCGAGCGGCAGCAGGATCAGCCCGCCGGCGAGCATCGAACCCGTCGCCAGCACCGGGCCTGGAACGGTTTGCACTCTGAGCTGTCCGTAGACCCCGGCCCCTGCGTAGCTGAGCGACGAGAGGACGACGGCAAGCGTGCCCGCGACCGCGATCCAGCCTCCGCCGGGGTCGAAACCGGCCAGCACCGCGACTCCGACGAATCCGATTGCAACCCCGAGGATGCGCGCGATGCCGACCGCTTCGTGAGGCAGAAAGCGTGCGGCCAGCAGGAACGTGAAGATGGCCACGGTCGCCTGCGCGATCCCCGCGATGCTCGAGTCGATGTGCTTCTCTCCCCAGGCGACGAGCCAGAAAGGGAGGGCTGCGTTGAGTGCGCCGAGGACGAAGGCTGGACGCCAGTGCGTGCGCAGCGCACGTGCGGCGGGACGCGATCCCATCGTCACGGCCAGGTAGGGGAGAAGCAAGAGGCCCGCGAGGAGCGCGCGAGTCGACATCATCGGGGCAGGCTCGATGTCCTCGACGGCGACCTTGATGAAGACATACGAGACGCCCCAGATCGCC
>JACCUU010000253.1 GCA_013811645.1 Actinomycetota bacterium
CCACTCGCGCGCCCGCCTCGATCACAGCGCCCGGGCCGACGTAGACGGGAGGCACCAGCCGCGCCCCGGAATGAACCTCGGCACTCGCATCGATCAGCGTGAAATCGGAGCCGAGGGCATCCCCGACGTCCGTCTGGAACGATCGCTCGAGGACGTCACGGTGCGCCTGCAGATAGGACTCGGGCGTCCCGACGTCGAGCCAGTACCCGCCAAGGGCGATACCGAACACGGTCCCGTCCTCGGCTAGACGCGGGAAGACCTCGCGCTCGATCGAGACGGCGCGGCCCTCCGGAACGAGCTCCAGCACCTCCGGCTCGAGAACGTAGAGGCCGGCGTTGATGAGATCGGTGTCGATGTCCTCGGGACGAGGTTTCTCGAGGAAGCTCTCGACCCTCCCGTCAGCGGCAATACGTACGAGCCCGTACCGACTGGGGTCGGCCACCGGGGTGAGCAAGATCGTCGCCTTCGCACCGGTGGAGCGGTGGAAGCGGACGAGCTCGGTGAGATCGGCTTCGCGGAGCGAGTCGCCGTTCAGCGCAAAGAAGCTGCTCTCGAGACCGCGCGCGGCAAACCCGATGGCGCCGCCCGTACCAAGCGGCTCCGGCTCGATCGCATACTCGAGCGAGAGTCTGCCGTATCCCTCGCCGAATGCAGCCCCGATCTGATCCGGCAGGTAGCCGCACGAGACGATCCCCTCCTGCACCCCGAAGCGGGCCAGATGCTCGAACGTGTAGGCGAGCAGCGGCCGATCGACGAGCGGGAGCATGTCCTTCCTCGTCCGGTCGGTCAGCGGTCGGAGCCGCGTGCCCTGTCCACCGACGAGGATGACCGCCGGGAGGCTCATGGGCCACCTCGGCCGATGCCCTCGTACTCGAAGTCGAGCGCGCGGAGCTCCGTGGGATCGAGCATGTTGCGCCCGTCGACCACGAGCCTGTTGCGCATCCGCGCGCCAGCAGCAGCCCAGTCGAGCTCACGAAGCTCTGGCCATTCGGTCACGATGACTGCGGCATCCGCTCCCTCGAGCGCGTCGAGCGCCGAGCCCGCGATCTCCACTCCGTCGAGCTGGCCCGTTGCGTCCGCTACAGGGTCCCACGCGCTCACCTCGGCCCCTTCCGCCTGTAGGCGGCCTGCGAGAACGAGGCTCGGCGCCTCGCGCATGTCGTCCGTGCCAGGTTTGAAGGCGAGCCCGAGGAGCGCGATCTTCTTTCCTCGCAGCGAGCCGAGCCGCCGTTCCAGCTTGCCGACCACGCGGCGCTTCTGGAGCTCGTTGACCTCGATCACCGCGTTCAAGAGCTGGAAGCTGTACCCCGAGTTGGCGGCGAGCTGCTTCAAGGCGAGCGAATCCTTCGGAAAGCACGAGCCGCCGAAGCCGATGCCCGCCCGCAGGAAGGAGGGGCCGATTCGGTGATCGAGCCCGATTCCCTCGGCGACGGTGAGGACGTCCGCACCGGTCGCTTCGCAGACGTTCGCGATCTCGTTGATGAACGAGATCCGCGTGACGAGCGCTGCATTCGCCGCAAGCTTGATCATCTCGGCGGATGCGACGTCGGAACGGACGACCGGAGCTTCGATGCCCTCGTGCAGCCGTTCCACGGTGTCGCCATCCACAGAATCGAACGAGCCGATCACGATCCGGTCGGGGTGCATGAAGTCACGGACGGCCGTGCCCTCGGCGGTGAACTCCGGATTCGAGACGTAGCCGACGTTCTCGAGCCCGCGCTCGTCCAGCCGGTGACGGACGGTCCGCCCCGTTCCGACCGGGACGGTGCTCTTCATGGCCAGGACGACCCTCCGCTCGACGTGCGGCAGCTCGTCGACGACCGTCCACACCGCGGTCAGGTCGGCGTCGCCGGAACGGGTCGGCGGCGTGCCTACGGCGACGTAGATGACATCGGCCGCTTCGAGAGCCTCTTCCACTTCGGTCGTAAACGCCAGCCGTTCGCCGTTCTTCTCGATCAGCTCGGCTAGCCCCTCCTCGTGGATCGGCACATCACCGTCTCGCAACGCGTCGATCTTCTCCGAGACGATGTCGCGAACCACGACGTGGTGTCCGAGATCGGCCATGCAGGCGCCGGTGACGAGACCGACGTAACCCGCGCCGAAGACCGCTACCCGCACGGGTGCTTCCCGTCGTGAACACGGTCGTGTTTCGCCGGCGAGAACCGAGCGGGCCTAGGACGCAGGGAGGGCCAATACTGGAAAATATTGGCCCGACTGAGGACGACGGCATGCGACGCGTTCGCAGCCGCGCGAAGCGCGGGCGTGTTCGCGGCGGGGAGCACTAGCTACTTCCCTCTCGCCAGCGGCTTCAGGCCCTTGGCGATCGCGAGCATCGTCTCGTTGGAGAGCCGGTCGAGCAACGAGTTGACCACCCAGTAGCGGGCGTGCTTCGTGCGCAGGACGACCATGTGCAGCTTCGGGCCGTCGAAGTAGAGGTCGTAGATGCGTCCCTTGATCCGCCGCGTCAGGCTCTTGTCCGCGAGCAGCGGGGCGTCGTCCCAGTCCGTCATCTGCACTCCCCAGTACTCGTTAGAGCCCATGCTGTAGACGAGCCGCACTGCCTTGTGCTTCTCGTCGGGGTCGATCCAGTACATGCGAACGGGCATCGTCGAGTCCGTCCACGAGCTCCGCTCGATCACCGTCGGAACCATCAGCGGGAACGGCACACGGGAGCGGCGCTCGCGCAGGAGGTCTCGGGACGCGCTGGGCGCGAAGACGACGTTCGCTTTCTCGCGCCGCGGAGTCTGGTCGATCGCAGCTGCCGCCAGAGTCCCGTGGAAGGTCTGACCGACGACGACGGTGAGCATCGCGCCGTTCGCAAGCCGGGAGATCTCCGCTGGAAGGCGCTTGGTCTCGGCCGAGGCGAACAGGTTGGTCACCTTCTCGGCGGCCTCGCGCGCCCCCTTCACCTTGCCGGCGTAGTAGACCTGCGTCCGGAAGTAGTCGAACCGAGGGGCGTTGGCAGGGAGTCCGCTGGGAGGAGTCAGGACCTGGTAGCCGCGCTCGCCGAGCTGGAAACCGGCCGTCGAAGCCGAGCCCGCAACTCCGTTCCCGTTCAACACGGTCACCGTCGTATCGCGAGGCGCCCGCACGCGCTGCTTCGACTTCTCGCCCAGCGCCACGGCGGTCGCCTTCTCGGAGGACTGCACGTCAGGGTGCGTGAAGGTGCGAAGAGCGCGGGAGACGTTCGACGAGTCCGTCGTCAGCTCGAAGTCGCCTTCGAATCCTTCGATGCGCGACTGGAACACCCGCCCACGCGGTAGGCCGTAGGCGAACAGCGCATAGGACAGCACGGTGCGGCCGCTCACATCCGATCCGCCGCCCTGCGCGACCTCGACGTTCTTCGTGATCGTGTTGACGACCTTGAGCATCGCGATCGGCGCGAAGCTCTCCTTGACCTGGCTCTTGAACGCCCTCACGAACTGCTGCTGGCGCGCGACCCGGTAGAGGTCCGAGTCCGTGTGGCGGTACCGGACGTAGTCGAGCGCTCGACGCCCGGTCAGCTGCTGGTAGCCGGGCTTGAGGTTGATCGTCGCGTAGCCGGACGGGCCGCCGCGATCGTTGAAGTAGCGGCGGTCGACGTCGATCCAGGCGCCGCCGAGCTTGTCCACGATCTGACGGAACCCGCGGAAGTTGACCGTGATCAGGTAGTTGACCTCGAGCCCCGTGAGCGCCTTCACGGTCTGGAGCGAGCCCTGAGGCCCGCACTCCTGATACGCAGAGTTGATCCGGCCGGAGAACGGCGCGAGGCCGGGGCAGCGGATCTCGACGCGCATGTCGCGCGGGAACGAGAGCAGGGAGATCGAGTCGGTGTCCGGATCGGCGCGGACGAGCATCATCGTGTCCGAACGCGAGGGCGCGCCCTCGCCGTCCGAGACGCGATGGTCATAACCGATGACCAACGCGACTGCGGGTTGCCCCGGCAGCGGCACGGCAAGCTTCTGGGCAGCGCGCTTGACAGCGGGGGTATTCGCCGCGATGTCCCCGACTCGCTCGTGGAACGAGAGATAGACGCCGCCGGCGACACCGGAGGCGAGAACGAGCGAAGCGACTCCCAGCCACACGGCGATCTGGCCGATGACGCCCAGGCGCGTCCGGTGCCCCGGCGGCGGCTGGCGGTAGACGGCGACGGGGGACGACGCGCCGGGAGGGAGAACGGGGATCCCGTTTCCGTTCTGCGCCGCGGCGCGCCCCAGACCTCGCTTCAGAGTAGTTCGCATGACAGCCGACGAGCGCCCTCCAGGCGCCCGTCATCCCAGGATAGCCGAGCCACAGGCCGTGTTTCGCCGTTCGACCGCGCCTTCCCTACCCTCGTCGAGCTCCTCAGGAAGCAGGCCGCGCGAAGACCGCGGGCGCGACCGCGTCCAGCGCGTCGGCGAGGAAGGCGATGTCCTCGGGCCTGCCGACGGTGATCCTGAGCGCGTCAGGAGCCCCAAAGGAGCCAAGAGGGCGAACGATGACGCCCTGACGGAGCAAGGCGTCGTTGAGAGCGACGGCGTCCGCCGCCCTGACGAAGAGGAAGTTTGCGACCGCAGGCCCCACCGGATCGAGGCCACGTTCGCGGAGAGTGGCAGCGAGTATTGCCATCGACTCGCGATTGGTGATCCGGCGGCGAGCGAGCTCATCGTCGTCCGCGAGGCTTGCGAGCGCGGCCTCCTGGCCGACGGAGCTCACGTCGAACGCACGCCGAACCTTTCCGATCGCTGCGATCACGTCCGCGGGACCGACGCCGTAGCCGACGCGCAGGCCCGCCAGACCGAAGATCTTGGAGAAGGTTCTCAGCACGAGCACGTTCGAGCCCGCCTTCTGAAACTCCTCGATCGCGTCCGGGTAATCGGGATCCTCGACGTACTCGAAGTACGCCTGGTCGACGACGGTGAGCACATGCGGCGGGACGTCGGCGAAGTACGCCTCGAGCTCCGTGCGACTGTTGGTGGTCCCGGTCGGGTTGTTCGGGGCCGAGATGAAGACGAGCTTCGTGCGGGGGGTGATCGCTGCCAGGATGGCCTCGAGATCGAAGCGATCGTCTCGCAACGGGACACGGACGGGGACGCCGCCGAGCTTGAGGGTGTCGAGGACGTAGCTCGGGAACGAGGGCCAGCCGGTGACGGCCTCGTCGCCCGGATCGAGCGCGATCATGGTCAGGTACCCGATCACGGCATCCGCGCCCGAGCAAACCGTCACGTTCTCGAAATCCACACCGTGCCGCTCTGCGAGCGCGTGCCCAAGGCGCCAGGAACCCCCGTCCGGATAGCGGTTGAGGTCGAGCGAGGCACGCGCCATCGCCTCCTGGGCAGCCGGAAACGGCCCGAACGGACCCTCGTTGGACGCGAGCTTGACGACGTGCTCGAGGCCATGCTCGCGCTGAACTTCCTCGACGGGCTTTCCGGGCTCGTACGGAACGAGTTCGGCTACGGCACGGCGGATCACCGACGGATCGATGTCGCCGAGCCGACGACTCACGTTGCCGGGAGAGGCTCCGAGACCGTGGCGGACGGTTCGCTGACGACATGGCCGCCCTCGACCACCGTGTCCGCATGTTCTCCCGCGTCGTCGCGGTGACGGCGAACGAGCACCGCCAGCCCTGCCAGGATGCCTGCCGACACAACTCCGAGACCGACGTACAGCGCGATCCTCGCCGTACTCCGACGACGCTGCTTCCGGCGACGCTCGAGCACCTTGAGCACGGTGTACCCGAATACCGCGTTTCTTCTGTTGATGACGCTCATGGAGACAGGCTAACCGATCCGGGCAGGCCTCAAACCGAGGCCTTCCTCCGGGGCGGCAGGTGGATCGCCCGCTCGAGCGCGACGAGACCCGCCTCCTTGAACGCCTCGGAGAGCGTCGGGTGAGGCGCCATTCCGTCCGCGATCGTCTCGATCGTCGCCTCGGCGTCGAGACCGACGACCGCGGCTTCGATCAGGTCGGTCGCGTGCGGCCCGACCATGACCACCCCGAGGAGCTCGCCGTAGGTCTTCTCGTGAATGGTCTTCACCCAGCCGGTCGTCTCGCCCATCATCACGGCCCGCGCGTTCGCGACCAACGGAAAACGTCCAACGACCACGTTGTCCCCGTGCTGCTCGCGCGCCTGCGCTTCGGTCAGCCCCACAGCGGCGATCTCGGGATCCGTGTAGATCGGCCGCGGGACGGCGGGGTCGCCGATCTCGAGCTCGTGACCGAGAGCGTTCTCGGCGGCTATCTCGCCCTCACGAAAGCTCGTGTGCGCGAGCTGCCAGTAGCCCGCGACGTCTCCTGCCGCGTAGATGTGCGGCACCGAGGTTCGCCGGTGGCCGTCCGTCTCGACTCCCTTGCGTGGGTCGAAGGCCACACCGGCCGCTTCGAGGCCGAGCCCGTCGACCAGCGGCGCTCGTCCGACCGAGACCAGCATCAGGTCGCACTCGACGTTCTCACCCTCCCCGAAGCGCACGTCGAGCGCGCTCCCGGTGTCGTTGATCTGGGTGCACTCCTTGCCCAGGTGCACCACGATGCCGCGCTTCGCGAACGCCTTGCGGAGCTCGCTCGAGGCGTCGGTGTCCTCCTGCGGGATGAGCGAGTCGAGCATCTCTATGATCGTCACCTCGCTGCCGAAGCGCTCGAAGATCGAGGCAAACTCGCAGCCGATGATCCCACCGCCGAGAACCACGAGGCGTCTCGGAACCTCGGTCTGAGCGAGCAGGCCCGTCGAGTCGACACAGCGTGGTGAGTTGATCCCACGGATCGGCGGGCGGACGGGGTACGAGCCGGTGGCGACGATCGCGCTGGTGAACGTGAGGCCCGTGTCCTTGCCCTCGAAGACGATCGAGCGCGCGTCCTCGAAGCGCCCGGTGCCCTCGAACGCGGTCACGCCGTTGGCCTTGAAGAGCGATGCGACGCCGCTCGTCATCTGCTGGACCACCGCCTTCTTCCACTCGTTCGCCTGGGCGAAGTCGAGCGTCGGCTCGCCGCTCACGACTCCCAGCCGAGGGTCGATCTCGCGCGCGGCGTGCAGCGCATGTGCCGTCTGCACCCAGGCCTTCGTCGGGATACAGCCGACGCGAAGACACGTTCCTCCGAGCTCGGGCTCTTTCTCCACGCAGACGACGCGTGCTCCCAGCTGCGCCGCACGCATCGCTGCGGTGTAGCCGGCGGGGCCGGCGCCGAGAACTGCGACATCGAATTCCATGGCGCGATCGTATCGAGTGGCTCAGAGCCCGCGACGCATGGTGACGCTGTCGGCCCCGTCCTCGTCGACGCGCGTGAATCCGTGCTTCTTCTCGTAGTACGAGACCAGCGGCTCGTTGTCGCGCTCGACGGCCAGGCTCACCGCCCGGTGACCGTCGGCTTTTGCTCGCTCGTAGAGCGCGTTCAGGAGCGCGTCGCCAATTCCGCCTCCACGCCGGCTCGGCACGACGGCGATCGCGAGCTCGGGCGTCTCCTCGTCCACGAAGCCGTAGCCCGGCAGGTCGCGCCGAAACAGCCGGTACCAGGCCGCTCCGACCGGGAAGCCATCCTCGATCGCGATCAGGGCCGTGTCGCCGGGCCTTCCCCAGCCCTTGACGTACAGCGCCACAGGACCCGGCCCCTCCCCCGGCTGGCGCTCGCGCCAGTAGTACGCGTGATGAAGCATGTCGCGCAGGAAACGAACGTCCTGGCGGCCGCCGCGGCGGATGATCATCCCGTGAGCTTAGAAGCTCAGACGAGCCGTCGACGCGAAACGCTCCCAGTCTCGTTACCGTGGGCGTTAGGGTCGCGGATCGGTGGGCAGTCTGATCTCACGACTTCGACCGCGCGGGGCGCTCTGGCACAACCGAGACTTCCTATGGCTGTGGGCAGCACAATCAGTGAGCCAATTCGGGAGCGAGGTCACAAGCCTTGCCTTACCGCTCGCCGCGATCATCGTGCTCGACGCCAGCACCTTCGAGGTGGCAGCCCTTGCCGTCGTGGACTGGCTCCCGTTCTTCGTGCTCAGCCTGCCCCCAGGCGTTTGATCGACCGGCTACCACGTCGGCCGATCATGATCGCAGCCGATTGGGGTCGAGCCCTCGCGCTTGCCTCGATCCCGCTCGCATACCTCTTCGATGTCCTGACACTCGGCCAGCTCTACGTCGTCGGCTTGATCGCGGGCACCCTGACCATGTTCTTCGACCTCTCGTACCAGTCGTACCTCCCCTCGGTCGTCGAGCGCGATGAGCTCGGCGAGGGCAACTCGAAACTCGAGGTCAGCCGCTCGTCCGCCCAAGTAGCAGGACCCGGGTTGGCCGGTGTCCTTGTCAGCGTCCTGACCGCGCCCTACGCGATTCTCGTGGACGCGATCAGCTTCGTCGCGTCAGCACTGTCGCTGTCGCGGATCAAGCGTGAGGAGCGCAAGCCTGAGCGG
>JACCUU010000256.1 GCA_013811645.1 Actinomycetota bacterium
GATCGAACCCGGATCCCTCCTTCCGCAACGCCGCCGGCGCGAGATTGACGGTGATTCGGCGGTTCAGCGGCCAGTCGAGCGATGCGGAGACGACTCCACTGCGCACGCGGTGCTTCGCCTCCTGGCAAGCTCGGTCGGCGAGCCCGACGATCGCGAAGCCCGGGACACCCAGCTGCAGGTGCGCCTCGACCTCCACCTTCCGGGGCTCGAGCCCGACGAGAGCGTGGGTGACGGCGCGTGCCAGCACCCCGCCGACGGTAGGCGCGGAGTCGTGACCAATGGTTCACAACTCCGCGCCGAGATGTCAAAAAGAACCTATGACGCGAAGCAGAAGACGTGCACCGTGAAGTTGCTCGACTCACCGGTGTCGTTGCCGCCCACGGCCACGTAGCCGTTCGGCTGATTCTGCGGATTGAAGAGCGGCTCGACCTCTTGCGTCACGAGCTTGAGGTCGGAGCCGTCGTCGCCCCAGGACGTGCCTGCCGAGATCGCGCGTTCGCTGCCTTCGCACCGGCGCTCGACGCGAGCGGTGTTGAAGGTGCCGTCGATCGCGCCGTCGACGACGCTGACCGACGCGGTTCGCACCGTGATCGCGCCTACGACACCCGCTGGGCCCGCGGCCCCAGCGGCTCCTGTTGGGCCTGCCGGTCCCTGAGGTCCGGTTGGCCCCGCCGGAAGCTGGCCCGGCGCGAAGTCCGCCCGCAGCAGCGAGCGGTTGGCGACCTTCGACGAGTTGACCGCGTTCGTCCTGATCTTCGGGCTCGTCACAGCTGCGAACTGCAACTGCGCCGGACCGACGCTGTTTCTCGCGAGCTGGCTCACGGCCGCAACGCTCGTACCTCCGAGTGCAACCAGCAGCGCCATGCACGCGACCACCATTGCCGGCGACGGCCGCCGGTTCCAGAGCTTTCGCATTTGTCCTCCCTTTCAGGGTCTCTTCAGCGAGCCAGGCTACCCCCGGCCTCGGCTGATCCATTCGCCGCGGCGGCAAGCCTTACGCTTCTCTTACGCGACGCCGTCGAGCCCGCGAGGGTGGATCCGCGAGCCTGTCAAGGTCAAGGTTGCCGTGTTCATCTCCGAAGGTCGCGTGCGCATCGGCGCGAATGCGGACGACCTCCGTAGCCGCACGAGCGGTGACCAGCCCGGAGAGCATTGCAGTCGTCCCGATCAGCCGGGCTCGAAAGTCGGGAATACCGCTCGCGCGCTCCCAGAACTCATCCGAGGCGAGGACGACGACATTCGGATCGGGCGAAGCGCTCGGGACACACGCCGCCCGGACAGCACGGCGATGTAAGGATCCACACGGCGCCTGCTTGCTCGGATCGCGCCCGCGGCACGCCGGAGCGCGTCGACGTCGGAGCGTCTACCGCCGGAGCTCTTCGTGTTTCGCGCCGACTGGATGGCGTAGAGCTCGACAACGCCAGATCGTCGAGCTGGAGATCGACGTTGCTTCCGGGTCTGATGCCGTGCGAACGATACGAGCCACCTCTCTTGCCACGTGCCGAGATGACCTTCGATGGCGGAGGTCTCTCGATCCTCCAAATCTCGATCCACCCATTGATCGATCGTCGTCGCTCCACGGGCGGTGTAGATCATCGGGTTGCGCTTCGCGAGCGTGTGCGCGTTGACGCGTTCGAGATTCTGCTCGAGCGGCTCTGCGACAAAACGCTCGAACGCGACGACGATCGCCTCCGCTGCCGGGCTCGAGACGCAGAGCGTCGCTGCGACGCCCGAGGCGAGCTCGGCTGGCCGACTAGACCCGGCCGGCGACGTTGCAGACGAGCACACTCTCGAAGAACTGTCCGGCTCGTCGGCCGGTACGGCGGTTTACGTGGCGCGTCACGGACCGCTCGAGCCGCAAGCCCGCGTTGTCGAGCACATCCGGATAGAGACCGCGGGAATCGTTCACGACGATCACAACCGGAGCACCCACCGGAAGCTGCCTCGAAGCGTTCGCGAAGACCGCGACCATCCCCTCGACGTACTCGCGTAGCGCCTGTCTCGACGTCCCACGTCGTGCTCGCCCGATCTCGACCTCGCTCCTGTCCTCGAGTTCGAGGAGCTCGTACGCGTAACGGTGTTGTTCGTGATAGTCGATGAGGCCCGGGTATGGAGGCGAAGTGATGATGCCGTGCGCCGGCATCGGTAGATCCAACGTCCGCGAGTCCGCGTGAATCACCTCGACCGCCCGTTTCGTACGGACGTCATCGAATTCGCGGATTCGACGCACCGTGTCCGCCGTATAGCGAGCGAGGAATTTCGCGGCCTCGCCTACCGGTGTGCACACGCGCCTGTGCTTATGACAGAAGTACGGCTGCCGCATCGGGCTGCTCGGAAAATCGAGGTCATAATGGGCCGTCAGGCGAGCGGATCGAGCGGCGCGCGACAGGATGACCTTCGCGACGTCCAACGCATGATCGTCCAGCCGCGCGCACGCGACCGCGCGGTACCGGAGCAACTCGCCGAGTGCCTGCTTCGAGTACCAACGGCGCAGCCACTTGCCTCCGAGATTCGTCGGTAGCGGACCCGCCTGGCGAGCTTCTTCGAGCGTCGAGCGCAAGGACAGCTCGAGCGTCCCTAGCGAGTACTGCGTCACCTTCACCCGCGATAGCAGACAGTTGAAGACTGAGATATCGGCACCGACGGAGTCCGCGCCGAAAGCGTTGGCTTCGACAAGCGTCGTCCCCGAGCCTACGAAGGGGTCGTAGACACACGCGCCAGGTGCGAAGTACCGTTCGAGGAACACCTCGACGAGTTGCGGGACGTACTTGCCGAGATACGGGTGTAGTTTGTGGACATGCTTCGTCCGCGCCGCCTGCGGAAGTTCCTGCTCGGACCACGAAAGCTCGAGATCGATATCCGCATAGAGCGCGTCCTGAGAGATTCCTGCCATCGCGGAGGCGAGTCTATGGCTCGATTCGGCTAGCAAATTCAAGCGAGCGGAACGCGCTCAACGCGGCGACCCTGGACGCCGACGGCCTCGAGCTCGACTTCGAGCCCGGCGAGCTCGGGGCGGGCAGCGAGCCAGGCTCGTGCTGCGCGCGACACGCGGCGTATCTTCTCGGCGTCGATCATCTCGAGCGGATGCCCGAAGGTAGGACCGCCTTTCTCCTTGACCTCGACGACGAGCAGGCGGCGGCCTCTGCGCAGGACGAGATCGAGCTCGTACCCGCCGGCGCGGGCGTTGGCGTCTAGCAGGCGATAGCCGCGAAGACGGTAATGGCGGAGAGCGCGGCGCTCGCCACGATTCACGCCGCCTCGTAGCAGCGCGCCTGGAACGAGCGACGGTGGAGATCCGACGGGCCGAAGGTCCGAACCGCCTGCGAGTGCGCCGGGGTGATGTAGCCGACGTGCGAGCCGAAGCCGTAGCGCGGATAGAGAGCATCGAGCCGGCGCATCACGCGGTCCCGAACCACCTTCGCGACGATCGAGGCGGCCGCGATCGCGGCGCTCCGCGCGTCGCCGTCGACGAGCGCGCGATGAGGTGGCGCTGTCGGGCCGAGCCGAAATCCGTCGACGAGACAGAGGTCCGCGGGGGGATGCAGATCGGCGAGCACCGCTCGCAGCGCGGCGAGGTTCGAGCGGTGTAGGCCCGAGCGATCGATCTCGCAGGCCGACACGACGCGAACGCTGATCTGCGAGGCGCAGCACACGACTGCGTGAAAGAGCATTTCGCGCTCCTCCGGGGACACCTGCTTGGAGTCGTTCAGCTGGGCAAGCGGACGGACCCGGGCCCCGCGAAGCAGCTCGTAGTCGAGCAGCACCCCGGCAACGACGAGCGGGCCGGCGAGGGAGCCCCGCCCCGCTTCGTCCGCACCCGCGACGTAGCGAACGCCGAGGCGTCGATCATGTGTGAGGAGCCGCTGCCCGCTCGATCTCGGCACGTCGCCGAGGATAGACGCTAACTCTGTCGGAGCTCGCGGACGCGCGCCTTCTTTCCCACTCTTTTTCGCAAGTAGTAGAGCTTTGCGCGCCGGACGTCGCCGACCGTCATCAGCTCGAGCTTCTCGATCTTGGGCGAGTGGAGCGGGAACGTACGCTCGACCCCCACGCCGAACGACTGCTTGCGCACGGTGAAGGTCTCCCGAAAGCCGGAGCCCTGGCGCTTGATGCAAATGCCTTCGAAGACCTGGATTCGCTGACGTGTCCCCTCGATCACCTTGAAGTGGACGCGCATGGTGTCGCCCGCCTTGAAGCGAGGCAGGTCCGTGCGCAGATTCCGCTGCTCGAGGCTCTCGATCGTTGCGTTCATCGTGAGGAGGCCCTTCGGCCGGGTCGGAATGCTAGCGCAAGCGAGTCCGGGCGGCGAGCTCCGCCACGCCTACCCGACAACCAATCGACTTCACACCCCGACCAGAGCGGAGCTTCGCGCACTCCATGAAGGGGTCTTGCCCTGTCGCGATCGGGAATCCGCGCTAGCGGAATCCCGATCTAGCGAAAGGAAATGCGATTCGGCGGCCAGTACGTCATGAAGACCCTGCCGATCAGGTTCTCCTCGGGAACGAAGCCCCATACGCGCGAGTCGCACGACTGGGCGCGGTTGTCCCCCATGACGAAGTAGTGGTCGAGCGGAACGCGGAACCGCTCGCCGGGTCCGATGTCCCGACGATCCTGCTCGATGTACGGCTCCTCGAGTCGTTGGCCGTCGATGTAGACGAATGCTGCCCCGCGGCGCAGCCGGATCCCGACTGTCTCTCCCGGAAGCCCGATGATCCGTTTGACGAACGTCCCGCCGGCGCCGCACTTGGCCTTCGCCTGCGGGGGCGTCTCGAAGACCACGACATCGCCCCGCTCGGGATCGCTGAAGCGGTAGACGAAGCGGTTTGCGAGCACGCGATCGGAGAAGCGCGCCTCGCAGCCGGTCGCCGGGCGGGCACAGTGGAGGGTCGGCTCCATCGACGACGACGGGATCCGGTACGGGTTCACCACCCACGCCTTGATTGCCAGGACGATCGCGATCGCCCCGACGATCGTGACGATCCAGTCGACCGCGATTCGGAGTCTGCGAGGAAGGTTTCCGGTCACCCGGTCGAGGGGGTGATGGAACTCGTGCTTCGGGGGCTCGTCCTCCGAGTTCGGCCAGGAGAACGGAGGAGCCGGTGGCGGAACCGGACGTGGCGACTCCTTCGATCCCTCAGGCATGGGCCACTCGGGTGCCTCCGAGCCGTCCTTCCCGGGCTCAGGTGGTGTCTCGACCGCCCGGCGGTCGCGCGGCTCGGTCACGTGACGCTCCGCACCATCTCCTGGCGCCACGAGGCGATCCGGCCATGGTCGCCCGAGACAAGGATCTCCGGAACCTGCCACCCGCGGAAGTCGGCGGGACGGGTGTAGTGCGGGTACTCGAGGCCCCCGTTCAGTGCCGCCGAGAAGCTCTCCACCTCGCCCGAGCCCTCGGTGAGCGCGCCCGGAAGCCGGCGCACGACCGCATCGACCACCGCCAGCGCCGGAATCTCCCCGCCCGAGAGCACATAGGGGCCGATCGAGATCGAGTCGGTCGAGAGGTGGTCGAGGATGCGCTGGTCGAAGCCTTCGAAGCGCGCGGAGAGAAGCGTCAGTGCAGGCTCTCGAGCGAGCTCCTCCACGAGACTCTGGTCGAGCGGGCGGCCCGCCGGCGTGAGCGCCACCACGCGGTGTTGGGGGAGCCCGCCGTACACCGCGTCGAAGGCGGCAGCGACCACATCGACGCGGAGCACCATTCCCGGCCCTCCGCCGTACGGCTCGTCGTCGACCTGGCCGGCGCTGAGCGGCGTCGAGTCGCGATAGTTGAACACGTTCAGTTCGAGCTCGTTCCCGAGCACGGCGGCCACTGGACGCCGTTCCTTCAGCCACTCGAAGGCACCCGGGATCAGCGTGAAGACATCGAGTCGCATCGGGTGCCGAGGTTACCCGTGGTCCGAGAAACCAGGGGCAACGACGACCCGCCGTTGCACGAGATCAACATCGCGTACACAGTCCTCGACGAGCGGCAGAAGGAGCCCGGTGTCGAGCTCGAGCGCATCGTTCGCGATGCCGGGCAGGACATCCATGACGACGCCCAGGCGCTCACCGTCCGTCTCGACGACTTCGAGCCCGACGAGGTCGGCGACGTAGTACGAGCCGGGCTCCGGCAGAGGCAGCTCGGCTCGGAGGACCGTCAGCTCGCTGCCACGCTCGACGACCCGGTCGAGCTTGATCGCAGGACGCCCGCGGCCGACCCGTCGCGAGAGGACGACGGCGGCCTCCTCGCCGTTCACGCGAAGCCTCGCTCCGACGTCGAAGCGACTCGCATCCTCGCTCGCCTCTTCGACCACGAACGCACCGTCGAGGCCGTGCGGCCGGCCCACGCGGCCAACCCGCACGAATGCTTCGTCAGCCGGCAATCTCGAGCACGTAGCGCTCTTCGGCTCTCGCGCCCGCGGCACGCACGATGCTGCGAAGAGCGCGCGCCATCCGCCCCTGCCTCCCGATCACCTTTCCGACGTCGTCCGCGGCGACGAAGAGCTTGAAGACGACTGCGTCCTCACGCTCCTCGGTCTCGACCCGGACGGCGTCCGGCTCGTCGACGAGGCGTCGCGCGATCCATTCCAGGAGGTCCGCCACTACGAGGTGATGCCCGCGACCTTGATCAGCCGCGCGACGGGCTCGGACGGCTGCGCGCCCTTGGCGAGCCACTCCTTCACCTTGGCCTCGTCGAGATCGATCGTCGACGGGTCCGTCTGCGGGTTGTACCGCCCGATGATCTCGATGAAGCGACCATCCCGCGGCGAGCGCGAGTCGGCGACAACGACGCGATAGATCGGGTTCTTCTTCGACCCGACGCGCGTCAACCTCAGTTTTACAGCCATTTGTCTCCTCGAATGGGTTCCTGTGAGCGCGTAAGTGTGCCCGTTCTAGCGCCGGCCCGCGGGCGGCATCCCCGGAAGCGAGGGCATCTTTCCCTTGCCCATCTGCTTCATCATCTTCGCCATCTGCTTGCGAGCGGCCATGAGCTTGTTCACCTCGTCGAGCGATGTGCCGCTGCCGGCCGCGATGCGACGCCGCCGCTGCGTGTTGATGACGTGTGGCACTGCCCGTTCGTGCGGCGTCATGGAGAGCACGATCGCCTCGACGCGCGCGAGCTGGCTCTCGTCCACGTCGAGCCCCTGGAGCTGCTTGCCGAGGCCGGGGACGAGCTTCAGGACCCCCTGCAGGGGCCCCATCTTGCGCAGCATGCGGTAGCTCGAGAGGAAGTCGTCGAACGTGAACTCCCCGGCGCGCATGCGGCGCTCCATCTCCTCCTGGTCATCGAGCTCGACGGCCGCCTCGGCCTTCTCGATGAGGGTGAGCACGTCTCCCATGCCGAGGATCCGCGACGCCATTCGGTCCGGGTGGAAGTACTCGAGCTGGTCGAGCTTCTCCCCCACCGAAGCGAGCTTGACCGGCCGGCCGGTAACCGTCCTGACTGACAAGGCCGCGCCGCCGCGAGCATCGCCGTCGAGCTTCGTCAAGACGACTCCGTCGAAGGCGATCCGTTCCTGGAACGCGAGCGCGACCGCCACCGCCTCCTGCCCGGTCATCGCGTCGAGAACCATCAGGACATTCGTCGGCTTCGTCTCGTCACGGACACGCGCGAGCTCGTCCATGAGCTCCTCGTCGATCTGCAGCCGTCCGGCCGTGTCGAGGATGACGACGTCCAGACCGTCACGGCGGGCTTGCTCGAGCCCGTGTCGCGCTGCGGCGACGGCGTCCTTCGTGTCCAGCCGGTACACCGGGATCTGAATCTGGCGACCGAGCTGCTCGAGCTGCTCGATGGCGGCAGGGCGTTGAAGGTCGCACGCGACGAGCGCCGGCCGCTTGCCTTCCTTGCGCAGGAGCAGCGCGAGCTTGGCGGCCGTCGTCGTCTTTCCCGATCCCTGGAGGCCGGCGAGCAGGATCACCGTTGGCGGACGGCCGAACGCGAGCCGGGAGTCTCCCGAGCCCATCAGCGCGGTCAGCTCCTCGTGAACGATCTTCACGACCTGCTGGCCGGGAGAGAGGCTCTTCAGGACGTCCTGGCCGAGCGCCCGCTCCTTCAGAGACGCCGTGAAGTCCTTGGCGACCTCGAAGTTGACGTCGGCCTCGAGCAGCGCGAGGCGGATCTCGCGCATCGCTTTCG
>JACCUU010000258.1 GCA_013811645.1 Actinomycetota bacterium
CAGAGCTCACCGCGGGGATCTTCCCTGTCGAGATCGTCGGCCAAGAGCTCGTGTTCAACGACTGGCTCTACTACCTCTGCTGGTCGATCGCGCTCGTGTCTTTCGCGGTTGCGTGGCTCATCCTCCGAGGCCGCACCGGACGTGCATTCCGCGCGGTTCGCGACAGCGAGACGGCCGCGGTCTCCTCCGGCGTGAGCCTCGCGCGCTACAAAACTCTCGCCTTCGGGATCAGCGCCGCCTATGCGGGGGTCGCGGGGTCGCTGTTCGCCATCGCGACCACGTTCGTCAACCCGGACACGTTCCCGATCGCGCTCTCGATATTTCTCCTGGTCGGCGTGGTGGTCGGTGGGCTCGGTGGGCTCTCCGGCCTCGTCGTGGGGGCGGTCTTCATCCAGTTCCTGCCGCTCTGGGCACAGGGCGAGGGCGTGGCTTCGCGCCTTCCCGACGCCATCGTGGATCGCACGAAGGAGCCGGGCGCGCCCGCCATCATCTACGGCATCGTTCTGATCCTGCTCATGTTCTTCCTTCCGAACGGGGTCGGCGGCCTCTTCCGCCGGGCGGGGCAGGCGCTCACACGCTGGCGCTACTCTCGTTCGAGCTAATCGAGCCCTCGGAGGAGACGAATGAGACGAAAGCCGGCCCTCGTGGCCCTCGCAGTGGCGCTCTGCGCCCTCGCGCTCGGCGCGCTTCCGAGTGCATTTGCCGGATCGAGCGCAGACCCGGGCATCACCTCGACGTCGATCGTCCTCGGCGGGACCTCGCCGCTCACCGGCCCGGCTGCTGCATACGCCTCGGTCGCCCGTGGAGCGAAGGCGTACCTCGACTCGGTCAACGCCAAGGGCGGGGTCGCGAAGCGGAAGTTCGAGTACAAGATCGTCGACGACGCCTACAACCCCGCCCAGTCGGTTCAGGCGACGCGCCAGCTCGTCGAGCAGGAGAAGGTATTCGCCGTATTCAACTCACTCGGAACCGAGCAGAACATCGCCGTCCGCGAGTATCTGAACCAGACGAAGGTGCCGCAGCTCTTCGTCGCGTCCGGCGCCACCACCTGGGGCCGCGATGCGGCGAAGTACCCGTGGACTATCGGGTTCCAGCCCAGTTACCAAGCGGAGGGTTGGGTCTACGGCCAGTACGTCTCCAAGACGCTGAAGAAGGCGAAGATCGCCGTCCTCCTCCAGAATGACGACTACGGCAAGGATCTGCTCGCAGGACTCAAGCGCGGCCTCGGCCGCTCGGGCTCGAAGGTCGTCGCCGCGGAGTCGTACGAGGTCACCGCGCCCGACGTGCAGTCGCAGGTGGCGAAGCTGAAGTCCTCCGGGGCGAACGTGTTCGCGATCTTCGCGACGCCGAAGTTCGCGATCCAGGCGTTCGTCTACGCGAACCGGCTCGCCTGGAGACCGCGGATCATCAACAACTCCGTCTCCGGCGCTTCGAACATCATGCTGCTCGCCGGCGAGGGCGGGAAGAACAAGGCGATCGAGGGCGCGATCTCTCTCAACTTCCTCAAGGACCCGACCGAGCCGAGATGGAAGAACGACCCCGGGATGAAGACCTACCGCTCGGTGATGGCGAAGTACGCGAAGGGCGCCAACGTGAGCGACGTCTACCACGTATACGGCATGGCCGTCGCGTTCGAGACGGTCTCGCTCTTCAAGCGCCTGGGAGCGAACCCGACCCGTGTTGGGCTCCTCGCGCGCGCCCGCTCGATCACGAGCCCGGCGAACCCCTTCCTGCTTCCGGGCATCGCGGTGAGGACGGGGAAGGGCGACAACTTCCCGATTCAGCAGGGCCAGCTCCAGCGCTGGACGAAGGGCAAGTGGGTGCCCTTCGGCGGGCTCTGGGAGTCGAACCGGCTCTAGGTTCTTGACTGTCACTCGCGGGTGAGTCACCCGGTGGGGCTGGCAGCGACGATTCCTGCGAGTTGAGGACACACACGGTATCGAGTTCCGCCACCCTTCGCCCCTCTTGCCGGTGGGTGTGACACGGATGAAGCCGAAGCCATGTTGCAAAGACCGACGACGGGGCGAAGC
>JACCUU010000270.1 GCA_013811645.1 Actinomycetota bacterium
ACGGGTCATCGTCCGCATGAAGGCGAAGATCGCTGCGATCGTGAGAACGTCGCGCTCGCGGGCGGACGGCCTCTCCGTCTATCACGAGCTCAGTCCCGACTTCTACTCTGCCTCGACGAAGTCTTTCGTGGGGAAGGTGTACGCGGCGCTCGGCCTCGAGAACATCGCCGATGCGGCCGACTCCGCGGGCACGGGCTTTCCGCAGCTCTCGGCCGAGTACATCGTCGCAGCTGGCCCCGACCTGATCGTCCTCGCCGACACGGTCTGCTGCGGGCAGAAGCCGTCGACGGTCGCCTCACGTCCGGGCTGGGATCGCATCAGCGCCGTGCGCACAGGCTCGATCGTGCGGATCCACGACTCGATCGCCTCGCGCTGGGGGCCGCGGCTCGTCAGCTTCTTCCGGGCGATGTCCGCAGCGCTGGCACGTTTGTAGCGAGTGAACGCCACCGCCGCGAAGGTCGTGTCGCCGACCGCCGCGGTCCACCCCCGCGGCATCGGTCCGGTCTGGGTCGCCGCGGCGGTGGCATTCCTTCTCGGATCGATCGTGATCGGCGTGGCGGTGGGACCGATCGACCTCGGGCTCGGAGGAATCTCGAGCTCGCTCGCGGAGCGCCTGCGTATCCCGGGCAGCTCCTCCTCGCTCTCCGCGACGGAGGAGTCGATCCTGTGGGAGATCCGCATGCCACGGGTGGTGCTCGCCGCGCTCGTCGGCGGGATGCTCTCGCTCGCGGGTGCGACCTATCAGGGCGTGTTCCGCAATCCGCTCGTCGATCCGTACCTGCTCGGGGTGGCTGCAGGAGCGGGGCTCGGCGCAACCCTGGCGATTGCCTATCTGCCCGACGGCCTCCGCGGCCAGCAGGCCTTGCCCGCGGCCGCGTTCGTCGGTGGAGCGGTCGCCGTCTTCCTCACCTACTCAGTCGGCCGGTCCGCCAACCGGGGACGGGATACGACAACCCTCGTCCTCGCTGGCGTGACAGTCGCGTCCTTCTTCACCGCTCTCCAGACATTCGTCCAGCAGCAGAACGCCGATACGCTCCAGCAGGTCTACACGTGGATCCTGGGCAGCATCCCGAGCTCGGGCTGGACCGACGTCGTGCTGATCCTCCCGTACGTCGCCATCGCGACCGTCGTCATCCTCGTGTACCGGCGGGTCGTCGACGTCCTGAGCCTCGGCGACGACGAGGCGGCGAGCCTCGGCGTCGACGTCCGCCGCGTCCGGCTCACGCTCGTCGTCGCCGCGACCGTGGGGACCGCGGCGGCCGTTGCTGTCTGCGGGCTCATCGGGTTCGTGGGCATCATCGTCCCGCACGCGATCCGGATGCTGGCGGGCGTCGGGTATCGAGCGCTGCTCCCGCTCTCCGTCATCGTCGGCGCCGGATTCCTCGTGCTCGCCGACGTCATCGCGCGGACCGCGCTCGCTCCCGCGGAGATCCCGCTCGGGATCGTCACGGCGTTCTTCGGGGCGCCCTTCTTCGCCCTGGTGCTGCGGACGAGCCGAGGAGCCGCATGAGCGCCATCCAGCTGACGGACGTCACCGTCGTCCTCGGCGGGGCGCCCGTCGTCGACCGGGTCGACCTCACGTTCGACGAAGGTGGCTGGGTGGCGCTGATCGGACCGAATGGCGCCGGCAAGACGACCCTGCTACGGGCGATCGCGCGTCTCGTCCCGTTCTCGGGCTCGATCGAGCTCGAAGGACGGCCCACGGCAGCGATGCGGAGATCAGAGCTCTCCCGGCTGATCGCGGTCGTTCCGCAGGATCCGTCGACACCGCCGTGGATGACGGTCGGCGAATACGTGCTCCTCGGACGGACGCCTCATCTCGGGCCGCTCGCGAAGGAGGGGAGACTCGATCTGGAAGCGGCGGCGCGGGCCCTCGAGCGCCTCGACCTCTCCGGCTTCGGCGAACGGCCGCTCGGCACGCTGTCCGGAGGCGAGAAGCAGCGCGTCGTCGTCGCGCGCGCACTGGCGCAGGAGGCGAGGATCATTCTCCTCGACGAGCCGACCGCCGCCCTGGACATCGGGCACCAGCAGCAGGCGCTCGACCTGCTCGACGCGCTCCGGCTCGAGTCCGAGCTGACCCTGGTGGCCGCCATGCACGACCTCACGCTCGCAGCCCAATACGCCGAGCGCATGGTGCTCCTCGATCACGGTCGCGTCGTCGCGGATGGCCTGCCCCGCGACGTGCTGACCGAGGAGACGATCGCGCGTCACTACGGTGCCGCGATCGACATCGTGCCGGTCGACGGGAGGGTCGCCGTGGTCCCGCGGCGGACGACTAGCGTGCGGGAATGACACTTCAGATCGTCCAGATCGTGTGCGCGATCGGCATCGTTGCAGCCTTTGCCTCGCTCCAGTTCGGCCTCGTCAAGCCGCATGATTCTCGCTACCTCTTCGCCAACCTCGTGTCGTCCGCCGGGTTGGCCGTCACGGCGGTGCTCACCGTTCAGCTCGGGTTCGTCATCACGAACGTGCTCTGGGCGCTCGTCTCCGCGGCAGGTCTCGTGGCCGTAGCGCGCAGCCGGCGCGAGTCGCAGGGGATTTGGTCGAGGTCGGTTCAGGCGTTGTAGGCAGCGGTCGCGGAGCGGCCGCCTTCAGGGATCTGTCCGCGCGACCGGGTACCCGCTCGAGCGGGTGCCCGGTCTTGCGCTCAAAGGTTGTAGGCGGGAGGGTGACGAGGCTCGTAGAGCAGGATGTCGTCCGCGCCCGGCACCTTCAGCATGATCGCAAGGCCGAAACCCATGTCCTCGATCGTGCCCGTGAACTCTGCGCCGTTGTCCTCGAGCTCGGCCTTCGTGCCCCCGATGTCGTCGCACATCAACGAGATCGAGTGGTGCCGGGGATGGGAGAAAGACTCGCCCTCGTAGGTTCCGCTCGTCGGGTGGATGCCGAGCTCGCTGGCGCCGGTCTTGAAAATGAGCCACCCGGGCGCCGACTCGGCATGCTCGACGAACGGCCGGCGGAGGACGTCGCGGAGGAACGATCGCGTGGCTTCAGGATCGTCGGAGTAGATGAGGAGATGGACGGCCGTGAGCATGTCCGAGATCGTATTTGACGCGTTCTCGCTTATACCTAGTAGAACTAGAACTAGGTATTCTCGTCGCTGTACCACCTGGAGCGCCGCGGCCTCGTTGCCAGCGGCTGGGAGACCGTCGCAAGCAGGCGCCGGTGGGTCTACCGGCTCAGGCCGAGGCGCAGGAGCACCTGCGCGACTCGCAGCGCGGCATGTTGCGACCGGGCTCTTGCCCGCTGACGCAGAAGCCGCGGCGGTAGCGGACTTCGGACCGGTTGACGTCGTTGCCAGGCGGCTTGCGGAGGAACGCGCAGTCCGCGCGAGACTCGCATCTCTGCCCTCGTGGCGCTCGGCCCCCGGCCCCTTGGTCGAGAAGCCTCGTGACATCTCGCGCTCCAGCTTGCCTCCGTCGCGATCTGGCTCGGCGCGGGCGCGCTCGCGGCGTGGACGCGCTCGTCGCATTCGGCCGCTCCGGTTCTAATGACGGCCTGCGCGGCCGCGGCGACCTGGGCGCCTCGCGCACAGGCGCCTGCTGTTCAGGGCTGAGCCGGCGGATCTGACCAGTCGCTGATGACCGCGGCCGCGGCTAGCATCGGCAAGTGTCCGTCGCGGAGTCCCAGACCGATCTCGCCACCCTCAACCAGGCGCAGCGTGAGGCGGTTCAGCACACCGAA
>JACCUU010000271.1 GCA_013811645.1 Actinomycetota bacterium
CCGATCGTCGTGAGCTTCGAGAACGGGACGCCGTGTTCGATGTTCATTCCGGCAACCCGGCAGCCACGGCGCGCGCAACCTTCCACGGCTCCCCGACCCCGAGCGTGACTACGACGTCCCCCGGCCGCACCCACGAGAGCGTGAGCCGAACCGCGTCGTCCAGGGTCGGCGCCCAGCCGCGGCGGACACTGGATGGCACGCTGTCGAGCACGAGCTTGCCGCTGACACCGGGACGAGGCGTATCGCGCCCGCCGATCACGTCCGTCACGACGGCCACATCCGCGAGCCCGAGCGCGTCCCCCAGCTCCCGGAAAAGCTGGCGCGTGCGCTCGTAGACGTGCGGTTGGTAGACGGCGATGAGCTTCCCCTCGGTTCGCTCTCGTGCCGTGCGGAGCGTGACCTCGATCTCCGTTGGATTGTGCGCGTAATCGTCGTAGACGCGAACGCCTCCACGGTCGGCAACCAGCTCGAAGCGTCGTCCCACGCCCGTGAAGCGCGCGAGCGCGGGCTCGGCGGCGGATCGCGACACGCCGGCCAGCTCGAGCGCAGCGAGCGCCGCGGCCGCATTCATCCGGTTGTGCTCGCCCGGCACCGTGAGCTCGAACGTCACCGGCTCCAACTCCCACGCGCGAACGACCTTCGGCACCTCCGCGAGCCACTCGTCGAAGAACGACCTGAGCTCCGTTGCCGAGGCAAAAGCTGCATGGTGGTCGACCTCGATGTTCGTCACCACGGCGATCTCAGGACGCAAGAGCCCGATCGAGCGGTCGGACTCGTCGCCCTCCACGACGAGCAAACCCTCCCCCACGCCCGCGTTGCCGCCGAGCTGTGGCACGACGCCTCCGATGATCCAGGCGGGATCGTGCCCGAGCTCGCGGAGGACGTAGGCGATCATCGCGGCCGTCGTCGTCTTGCCGTGCGCTCCGCCGACCACGATGGATAGACGAAGCGCTACGAGCTCGGCCAGAAACTCGGCACGCGAGCGCCCTTCCGCACGTCCAAGATGGGCACTGGACACGACGACCTCGAATCCTGGAGGAGGCGCGGGCTCGCCTCCGACGTCGAGCTCGACACCAGAAAGCGTCTCCATGAAGATCGTCTCCTGCTTGTCCCAGCCGCGAACTTCGGCTCCCCACGACCGCGCGAAGTTCGCGTAGGCGGAGAGCCCGGCTCCGCCGATACCCACGAAGTAGAACCGCCTCCCCGCAAGCGGCCCCGATCCACGCGACACCGTGTCAGCTGGAGCCATCGTGCTTCGCTCCCCGAGCGAGACGAACGAGCTCGTCGGCGACCACCACTGCGGCATCCGGCTTGGCGAGAGCTTTCATCGCCCCGCCCATCGCCCGGATACGGCCAGGATCAGCGAGGAGCTCGTCGACGAGTGCGGGCACCCGCGTGAGATCGTCTTGTCGAACGACGACGGCGCCTCCACCCTCCTCGAAGTAACGCGCATTCCGCGCCTGATGATCGGCCGTCGCGTGCGGGTATGGGACGAGGATCGACGGCGTCCCTGCGGCGGCGAGCTCCCACACCGTGCCACCGGCGCGCGAGATGGCCAGGTCCGCGACTGCAAGCGCGTCACCGAAGTCGTTGGTGGTCGAAAGCAGGACATAGTCCGGACGGGCCACCTTTGAGCGAACGGTTTCGTAGTCGCGTTCACCGGCGACGTGCAGCACCGCCGGACCGTTCTTCCCGTAGGTCTCCGCGGTGAACTCGTTCAGCGCCTGGGCACCAGCAAGCCCGCCGAAGACTGCAAGCACCGGACCCTCGGCAGGAAGGCCGAAGCGCACGCGCGCCGACTCGCGGTCTCCATCGAGGTGAGCGCGCGGAATCGGGCGTCCCACCACGTGGTACTTCGCGCTCTGGCGGCCTGGAACCGGGTAGGCGAGAAAGACTCGGCGTGCGAACGGAACGGCGAGCCGGTTGGCGAGGCCGAGATGCGCGTCGGCCTCGGTCAGTGCGGCCGGAATCCCACGCAGGCGGGCGGCGAGCACCATGGGGCCGGCGACGTAGCCTCCGGCCCCGAGCACGACGTCCGGCCGACGCTCGGCGAGGATGCGTGAACACGCCAACGGCGCCCGCGCCGCACGCACGAGCGCGCGTACGAGCTCAACTCCGGGACGTCGCGGAAACCCCGATATCGAGAACGTGTCGAACTCGTAGCCAGCTTCAGGAACCAGCCGCGACTCGACGCGATCTGGCGACCCGGCGAACGTCACCTTCACTCCGCGCTCTCGCAGGGCTTCGGCGACTGCGAGGGCCGGCCGGACGTGACCGGCTGTTCCGCCGGCTGCGATCAGACACACGAGCCTGGACGACCTCGCCATTGACGGCGATGTTAAGGAGAATGCCGACCCCGGCGAGCAGCACCACAAGGCTCGAGCCGCCGTAGGAGACGAACGGCAGCGGGATTCCGGTGAGCGGGGCGATCCCGAGCACGGCCGCCAGATTCACCGCGGCCTGTCCACAAACGAGAGCGGTGAGACCCGCGGCGAGCAGCTTCCCGAAGGGGTCCCGACAACGCAGTGCGATGCGAAAGCCAACGAGGGCGAACGCGGCGAACGCGCCGATGACGAGCGCGGAGCCGACGAGACCGAGCTCCTCCCCGATGACCGCGAAGATCATGTCCGTGTGAGCTTCGGGGAGATAGGAGATCTTCCCCACGCCCTCGCCCAGGCCGGCGCCCGTCAGTCCCCCGGAGCCGATCCCGATCATCGCCTGCACGATCTGAAATCCCGATCCCTCGGCGTCGCTCCACGGATCCAGGAAGCTGAAGACGCGAGCGCGGCGGTAGGGCTCGACCCAGATCGCCAGCATCCCCATGCCCACGGCGAGGAACGTGGCAGTCACCAGCAGGCGCGCCGGAACCCCGGCGACGAGCAGCACGGCAAGCATCATCCCGCAGAGCGTGATCGTGGTTCCGAGGTCGGGCTCGAGCAGGATCAGCCCGCAGAAGAGCGCGGTGAGAAATCCGAGTGGCTTTGCCAGCTCACCGAGCGTCCGCGGCGGAGAGCGTCGTGCCAGATAGACCGCCGCGAAGAGACACAGTGCCAGCTTCGCGAGCTCGGAGGGCTGGAAGCTCGCCGGACCGAGCAGGAACCAGCGTCGCGCGCCGTTGATCTCCGGCGCGACGACGAGCACCGCTGTGCACAACCCCAGGGCGACGAGCAGAAGCGGCGGAGCGACGAACCGCAACCGGTGATAGTCGAAGCGGGACGCAAGCGCCATCAAGACGATGCCGAGACAGGCGTAGATCGCCTGCCGCTTGAGGAAGCTCATCGGATCGCCGTTCCCGACCGCTGCCGAGGCGGAGGTCGCGCTGTAGACCATCACCAGCCCGAACGCGACGAGGCCGAGCGTCACGAGCACGAGGAGCTTCTGGTCGAAGCGAGCGTCTGCCTTCACGACAGCTCCTCCAC
>JACCUU010000273.1 GCA_013811645.1 Actinomycetota bacterium
AAGGGCGAGCAAGGCGAGCTGGCGAGCCATGAGGCCGGCGCCGACGATCCCGATCTTCCGGATTCGTCTCGGCTCGACCTCGGGAACGCCGACCCCGCGTTTCGCTCGGCGTTCGATCAGGTTGAAGGCGTAGACGGACGCCTGCGCCTGCGGGCCGGGGAGGAGCTCGGCGAGCGCATCCTCCTCCGCGCGGTAGCCCTCGTCGAGCGACCACATGACCGCGCCCTCGATGAGGTCGAGCGCGCGATAGGGCGCGGGTGCTGCGCCGTGCAGCTGGCCGTCGAGCCGGGCGCGGGCCTTGCGCGTTACCTCTCCGACGTCCGAGAGATCGGCTTCGGGACGCACCTTGCCGCCGCCCTCCTCGATCTTCGCGATGAGCAAAGCAAGCGACTCGTCGAGGAATTCGACCGGCTCGAACATCGCGTCCGCGAATCCCTGCTCGAAGGCCTGCGGGCCGGTGAGCATGCGGTTTTGGCGCAGGGGGTTCTCGACGATGAACTTCACGGCCCGCTCGGCGCCGACGAGCTTCGGGACGAGCTGCGTGCCGCCCCACCCGGGGATGAGCCCGAGGAAGACCTCGGGGCAGGCGAAGTGACGCACGGACGAGGAGATCGTTCGGAAGTCACAGTGGAGCGCGATCTCCACTCCTCCTCCCAGCGCAGCGCCGTTGATCGCGACGAGCGTGATGAAGGGCAGCTCGCGCAGTCGGCCGAAGAGCTCGTGTCCCGCCGCACCACCCTGACGGGCTCGCTCGGGTGTTATCTCTCCGAACTCGTCGATGTCCGCGCCGACGGCGAAGACGAACGGCTTGCCTGTGAGCAGAAGCCCGCGCCAGTCTCGCGTCCGCAGGCGGCCGAGCACCTCGTCGAGCGAGCGCAGGGCCTGCTCGCCGAACGTATTCGGTTTCTGCCAGTCCTCTCCGTTGTCCATCGTCACGAGCGCGATCGGTCCGACTCGAGTGTCGATCCGCTGAAGCTTGAACTGAGTTGCGGGGCTAGCCACCGTGGCCGTTCTGGACGTTCTCCCAGAGCACCGCCGCGCCCATGCCCAGGCCGATGCAGAGCGCGGTCAACCCGTAGCGAACGTCCGGTCGGTCGCGGAACCCGCGAGCGAGCTGCGCCATCAGTCGAACGCCGGTCGCGGCCAGCGGGTGGCCGCAGGCGATCGCTCCGCCATACGGGTTGAGTCGCGGGTCGTCGGGCTCAACGCCCACCCCGTCGCACCACGTCAGCACCTGCACGGCGAAGGGCTCGTTGAGCTCGAACAGGCCGATGTCGTCCAGGGAGATCCCGGTCTGCTCGAGCACCTTGTTCGTTGCGGGGACAGGGCCGAGGCCCATCAGCTCGGGCTCGACGCCGGCATAGGCGAAGCCGACGAGTCGCATCTTCGGCTCGAGCTCGAAATCGGCGGCAGCTTTCTCGGAGGTGATGAGCGCTGCGGTTGCACCGTCGGTGAGCCCAGCCGAGTTGCCGGCTGTCACGCGGCCGGCTATCCGAAACGGCGTCCGCAGGTCGGCGAGCGCCTCCATCGTCGTTTCCGGTCGCAGGAACTCGTCGCGCGCCGCTACCGTCCAGCCTTCGTCGGTGAAGACGGACATGGGGACGACGATCTCGTCCATCACGCCTTCGTCCCATGCTTTCGCCGCGCGGCGCTGGCTCTCGACCGCGAACGCGTCCGCGTGTTCCTTGGTCAGGTGCGGGAAGGCGTCGTGCAGGTTCTCGGCCGTCTGACCCATCACCGCGGCGGAGTCGTCGACGATCCGCTCCGAGATGAAGCGCGGGTTGAAGTCGACGTCCTCGCCCATCGGGTGGTGGCCCATGTGCTCCACGCCGCCGACCAGGACGACGTCGGCCGCCCCCATGGCAATCTCGCCCGCCCCGCTCGTGGTGGCGGTGAGCGCGCCCGCGCACATCCGGTCGACGGCGAAGCCGGGAACGGACTTGGGGAGGCCAGCGAGCAATGCGATGTCTCGGCCGAGCGTCAGACCCTGGTCTCCGACTTGCGCCGTCGCGGCGAAGACGACGTCGTCGATCCGGTCTTCGGGGAGGCTCGGGTGGCGGCGCAAAAGCTCGCGGACGACCTTCACCGCCATGTCGTCGGCGCGCGTCTTCCAGAAGTAGCCGTCCTTGCCCGCGCGGCCGAACGCCGTGCGGACTCCGTCGACGTA
>JACCUU010000292.1 GCA_013811645.1 Actinomycetota bacterium
GCGAAGCGGCGGCTCTTCACGCAACTGCAGCCGCCGCCCGCGGCCGTGAGCCTCGGCGACGAGTGGGGACAGCGCCTGGCGGCCGAGCTCTCCGCTGCCCACCGCGCACCGCTCGTCACGTTCGGGCTCGAGGAAGGTGCTGAGATACGACCGACGCGGCTCGAGTTGACCGTCGAGGGCAGCCGCTTCGAGGCAGGCGGGATCGAGATCGAAACGTCGCTCCGCGGCATCTTCAACGTGGAGAACGTGCTTGCTGCCGTGGCCGCTGGATTCCTGCTCGATCTCGACGAAAAGGCGATCCAGAAAGGGATTGCGGATGTGCGCCAGGTCCCCGGGCGGTTCGAGGCGATCGACGCCGGACAGCCGTTCGCAGCACTTGTCGACTACGCGCACACCCCTGATTCTCTGGAGACGGTTTTGGGCGCGGCGCGCGATCTCGGCGAGGGACGGGTGATCGTCGTCTTCGGCGCAGGGGGAGACCGGGATCGAGGTAAACGCCCTCTGATGGGGAAAGTCGCAGTTGAGGGTGCAGACGTCGCCATCGTGACCTCTGACAATCCCCGCTCGGAGGATCCTCTGGCGATCATCCAGGACGTGCTCCAGGGTGCGGGGACGGACGTCGAGATCGATCCCGATCGGCGCAGTGCGATTCACCGGGCGATCGGGCTGGCCGAGTCGGGCGACGTCGTCGTCGTGGCGGGGAAGGGGCACGAGCAGGGCCAGGAGATCGCCGGTGACGTGCAGCCTTTCGACGATCGAGCGGTGGTGCGCGAGGCTCTCGCCGAGCTCAGGACGACGGGCTGAGATCGAAGCAGTGGAACGATTGGCGCTGAATTTTCACCCTTACAGGGACAGGCACTGTAAAGACGTCCGCCTTGGGCTCTCGTGATCTCGATTTCGTTCGACGAGGTCGTTGCGTTGCGACTCGGACGGCTCGAGGGTGGTGATCGTGATGGTCCGATCACCGGTATCAAGGCCGACTCCCGAGAGGTTTCGCCAGGCGATCTCTTCGTCGCGCTCAACACCGGCGTCGAGCACGTGGACGACGCACGGGCGCGAGGAGCTGCGACGCTCGTCCCGCACGACCAGGAGGCCGCGCTCGCAGCGCTCGCCTCTCTCGTGCGCTCGAGGAGCGACGCGCGAGTCGTCGCCGTGGTCGGGTCGGCAGGCAAGACCTCCACGAAGGACGTCCTGGGAGCGCTCTGCGCTCCCCAGGCAAAGACCCTCTGGCCGGAAAAGAGCCTGAACAACGAGATCGGCCTGCCTTTGACTGTCTGCCGACTGGAACCAGAGACGGAGATCCTGATTACCGAGATGGGCATGCGCGGGCTCGGTCAGATCGCCGCCCTCAGCGCGATAGCCCGGCCCCATGTCGCCGTCGTCTCGCACATCGGCCCCGAGCACCTGGAGCTGCTCGAAACCGTGGAGCGAGTTGCCCAAGCGAACGCGGAGGTCATCGCCGCTCTTCCTGCGGGTGGCACGGCGGTCGTCCCCGCGACGAGCCCCGAGCTCGAGCCCTTTCTGACCCGCGTCGACATCGACCTCCGCCGCTTCGACGCCGCAGATGCCGAGCTCGAGAACGGTCACGGGCGCTTCCGAGTCGACGGACAAAGCGTCGAGCTCGAGCTCCCGTTCACACAGAAACACCACGCCGTCAACACTCTCGCCGCGCTTCATGCGTACGCCGCGCTCGGGCTCCCGCTCGACCGCGCTTCCGAGGGAGCCCTACGAATCCAGCTTTCCCCCTGGCGGGGAGAGGAGATCGCGCTGCCCGGCGGCGGGTTCGTCGTCAACGACTCCTACAACGCCAATCCCGACTCGATGCGCGCGGCCCTCGTCCATCTCGCCGATCGCGCCGGACCACGTCGGCGCGTCGCCGTGCTCGGTGAGATGGCCGAGCTGGGTGAGTCCTCGCAGCGCTACCACTGGCAGCTCGGCGAGCTCGCTCGAGATCTCGGGATCGAGGTCATCGCGGTCGGCGAGCGCGCGCGGGACTACGGCCCGACCGTGTGGGCTCCCGACGTGGCAGGTGCGATCGAAGCCGCCGGCGCTCTCCTCCTGCCGGGGGATGCCGTGCTGGTGAAGGCTTCGCGAGCGGTCGGGCTCGAAGGCATCCCCGCAGAGATCGCGAAGATCGCCGGAGCATGGTCCCAGTCCTGATCGCCGGCCTTCTGGCCATGGT